>JASHVC010000758.1 GCA_030039655.1 Xanthobacteraceae bacterium
CGACTGTGGCACGGACAAGACGAGATTAAAGACTGGCGATAGCGAGCGCCCGACGCTGATGTTCTCGCCCATAAGGAATCCAGCGACCAACGCAATCGGCGCGCCGATAGCGAAGGCGACGATCACGCGCACGATCGTGTCGAGGGAGTCGCCAAGAAAATCGCTGTTTCGCAGCAACGCTTGGAGCGCCGCGGCGACTTTCGCGGGCGGTGGGAGAATCGCCGGATCAAATGCGCCGATCGACGAACCCACGGCCCACAGTCCGATCACCAACGCCACAAAGGCGATTTGGCAGGCCAGGATCAGCGATCTCCTCATGAGACGTTAAGTGGTCCCCGGCCGACCCGACCGCCGCCTAGGCAAATGCAAGCTCCCCATTCGCGTCGCGAAGCAGACCGCGACCATCGCGCGACGAGGGCATGTTTTCCGGACCGACTTTCAATTCGTCGACGGTCACGAAGCCCTTGAAGGTGTCGGCCTCCACCACGCCGTTCGCATCGCCGACGATTGCCTTAGGCTTGTTGCCGGCCGCGACATCTTCCATGCATTTACGGAAAATGCGCCGCCAGCGAACGACTCCCGCGTCTGAAGTGCCGAGCAATTCCTTACCCCTGGTCTGCGGCGAACCCTGAGATTTCTGCATCACCAGATCTTCAAGCACCGTCGAGCCCTCCCACCCTGGATACTCACGGTGGTCATAATCCTTTTTCTCCGCGGTGCCGCGGAGCCGGTCTTTGACATTTCTGTCCAACCCAGGATCGCTCGCCCTAAAACCGCGACGATAGTTGCCGCGACGGAAAAAGCCGAAGCGCATCACTTCAAAATGAGTGTCATCGATGATGCGCAGCAACCCACCCGTTTCGCGGCGGTCGTTGCTCCAATCGGGAGGCAGCCCGCCGTTATTCGACATGCGGTAACAGTATGGGAAAACGATGCTTAGCGTATTTACGAATTTCAGTTTCGGATCGGCTGTATTTTGTACAAGGACTGTCTTCATCCCAAAGCTGGTTTCAAAGACGCTGAACTGGCTGTTTCGCCAATCCGCATCTACCGTTGTGTTTACGTAGGGGCGAATATCGTCAGGAATAATGCCGGGTATGAGGGTGTGCAGAACGTGGACGTGTCCATTGTCGGCGAAATTTTCGATCCAGTTTAGATAGGTGTAATCTCGGACATCGCCTCGCTCCATGCGCAGCTCGCCATCGTCGCGGCTCAGCATGTCGAGTTTCGGCAGCGGCGGGAGGTTCTCCTTGTCCGCCCCCATGTAGCACCACACCACGCCACCCCATTCCCGCGTTGGATAGGATGGTATCGACGCTTTGGACATCAGCGGAGTGTTGGCGGGTTCAAGCGGCATGGCCACACAGCGGCCCGCGGAATTAAATGTCCAGCCGTGATAGGAGCACATCAGCCCTTCTGGCCTGATCTGCCCGTATTCGAGCGACGCCCGCCGATGCGGGCAGCTGTGGCCGACCAGGGCAACCGTCCCATCGACGTTGCGAAAGGCGACGAGGTCCTCGCCCAGCATGCGGATTCCATAGGGGATGTCCTTCAGATCGCGCGAGAAGCAGACGGGGTGCCAATAATGCCGCAGCATCTGACCGGCCAAGCTATCGGCCGTCGTGCGCCCGTACTCGGCCATGAATTCGTCGTAGCTTTCCGGGGCCTTAAGCGCTGGCATGGTCTCTACCTCGTGTTCTTCTATCGTCTGCTGCAGACATTATCGGCGAGCGGCATTGGCGGCAACATTCTTGCCGATTCCGAGCGCCGTTCATGGCGCACTCGGGATGTACTTTTCCCAGACATGTTGTGCGCGAAAGCCAAGGATACGTTCCGCCTTGCGACTGTCCATCCCGCTCCAGTTGCCGACGAGCCGGCCTTCTCTTTTTTTGACCGTTGGCAAATACTGCTTCAAGAGATCGTCGGTCGGCTCCCGCATGTTGCTCGTGGGAGCCGCTACGTTGAAAATCGTGTGGCCGGGCGGGGTTGCTTCCAGGGCTAATCGGCACGCTTCGGCGGCATCCCGCACATCGATATAGGTCCAGAAGCCCGGCAAACGGTAGCGCGGATTGCCAAATCGCTCTTTGATCAGCTTGAACTCTGGGTCGAAGTTGATCCCCGGCAAACGCAAGCTCGACACCGAGGCCCCTGTCTGGATCGCGAACGAGTCGGCAATCGTTTCGCCAACGACCTTGGACAGCCCGTAGGAATCTGTCGGTTGGCACGGATGCTGCTCGTCCAACGGCAGGTACTTCGGCTCAGCCATTTTCCGCGCGTACAGGAAGCCGTAGGCGGCGATGCTCGAAGCAATAACGAGCTTTCCGATATTCAAGTCTGCGGCGACTTTGAGGACATTATATACGGAGCTCACGTTGTTATTGAACGTCACGCTGTCCGGCATCAGGTTGGGGGCAGAAATCGCCGCAAGATGAACCACAGCGCCAGCACCGGCGAATGCCTCGAACAGATCACCGGTGCGGCTCAAATCGCACACCCAGGAAGGCCGTATCGAAGAATCGGCGACTCGATCAATGCCCAACACATCGTGTCCCGCTGTGGTGAGATTTCGCACCACATGCTGACCGAGCTGACCGCTGCTACCTGTAACGACGATTTTCATACACGAACATTGGCCGTTAGTGCGTATCGAATACCGCTTGATAGGCTTTGACCGCCTTGCGAATGGCGCCCAGTTCCGCGCTTGTGGGATTGTCCGGATCCTTCGCTGCCGGCAGGCTCCCGAACTTCAGCAGGCAGGCCATCAAGAGAAAGCGTGCTTTGCTCGCGGTGAGATTGGTGGCAGCGATCTGAAAGTCCGACGGATCGGCAAAACCCATGGGCGCGCCGCGGCCCGCGATTGCGACCGGAATGCCGCTGAATGCGGCTTTGAGCATCAGCTTGTTGCGCGTGTGCGATGGTGTCCGGCCATAGGGTACGAGACCTTGGATGACGAAGCCGGTCAGCAGGCCGAGGCCAAGCTTGTGCTCGATAGAGGCGATCAGATCGATCTCGAGCGCGGTATCGTGTCCGTACGCCATTCCCGAATAACTGCCGTCGGCCGAGATCGTGACCACCGGAATAGCGTCGGGAAGAAGCTTGCCGTTGCGGTCCTTGACCGCGACCTCGACCATCTCGATTCCGTGCGGGCCTTTCTTTGACGCCTTCACGGTGTTCGGGAGGGTGGTGATCTTCAGATCCGATCGATGGGTGTGCTTGAAGACCGGCAAATAGGTAAGCGCGATCCGGCCCGTGTGACTGATGTTGCCAACAATGCCGCCGTGACCTCCGGCCGCGACATAACCTCCGGGACGCGCGTCGACCTTTGCAACCTCCCGGGCAGCAAACAGCTGCTGCTCCTGTATCACCACGACGCCGCAACGATTGCGGCCTTCTTCGTCGGCCCACACCCGCGAGCGGATGTAGCGAACCGAGTCCACGATGTTCGCGGGTCCGTCGGCGCTGATCTGGCCCTGGGGGCGCTGCGCCGCGTTGCCGCAGATCGGCAATGTGGTATCGATCAGCAGATTGAACCAGTAGGCGCTCTCTTCGACTTGCGGGCTGCCCTGGGTCCAGATGACGCCGTCGTAGTCGCCACTCGACACGAGGGCCTGCATGTCGTTGGTCGCTTTCGCGAGTGCCGGCCGTGGCGGCGCGACGGCGAGGTGATAAGGCTTGTAACCAAAGAAATGCGTTCCACGAACTTCCGGAGGAATGTCTCCCTCGCCCTTGTCGCTGCGCAGGTGCGCCGGCAGGCCCTTGGTGTAGCCGCCCGGCGGCACACCGCGATAAAAGTCCACGGTTGCGATTGAGGACAGCAGACTCGCACTGCCTTCGGCGCCGATCGACAGGCGATCGATTTCCTCGAAGCTGCGCGAGCCGTCGGGGAAAAAGCCCTGACGGCCGGAGGCAGCGCCTGGCGCGGTGCACTCCTCCTCCCATGCCGATCCGTCGGCCTGGGTCGCCATGTAGGGAAGCGGGTATAAACCGTCCTCCGGCTTCAGCTCGATCTCATAGACCGGCTTGTCGCTGCTGCTCTGGCGTTGCTGACGAAATACACCGTCCGCGCCCATGTATCCGTCGGGAGGCCCATAGAGTTCGGCCACATCGGACTCCAACGGGTGCGCGGAGAACTGCTCGACATACACTTTGACCGGAGCCGCGAGACGCTGCGGCCGTAGCGCGTCGTGCCGCAGTGGCGCGCCGTCGACATCGTTGAGCAACGGCAAACCGCGCTTGGCCCGCGCCTTGTTCGACGTGACCAGTGGCGGCGTGTTCTGGATGGTCGCCGTCGGTCCCGCCAAGTGGGCAATTCGTGTTTTGTTGCTGTTGTTCATCGCGTCCCCTCAATTCCGCGCGAAGGCGGATGCGCCGGGATGTACAATTCGGGCTCTGACCTGCAACGGCTGATGCTGCATGAGAGCGCTAAGGCTTTTTCGCGGATCTGGGGATCGCGCTGTTTCACGCTCTAGGCCACGGCCCTCGTGGCTGCCTTGGAGCGCCAAACAGCGAGGACTTCGTCCGAGGTCGCGACCGTTCCAAAGAAACTGCGGATGTTCTGAAGGGTAGCTTCTTGCGCTCCCGGACTGGCGGTCGCCGTGCAATCGGAGAGAAACACAATGTTGTAATCGAGCATGAAGCCGTCCCTTGCGGTCGACTCGACGCAGACGTTGGTGCCAACCCCGGTCATGATCAGGGTCCTGATTTCGAGTGTCTTGAGAACCGACTCAAAACGCGTGCCGATGAAGGCACTGTAACGATGCTTGATGACGATCGGCTCGTTGCCTTGCGGTGCGACACCGCAGAAGTCCGCACCCCAAGTGCCCTTGCGGCAATGTGGCCGGGCTATTCCATCGTGACGGAGCAACCAGGTGGCGGAATCGGTCGACGGCTCGTGAATACACTGAACGAAAATCAGTTGCGTGCCGAGAGCGCGAGCGCCGGCGAAGAAGCGCTGCATGCGCGGAATCATATCCTGGATCGTCGATACGTTGGCGCCGTATTTGGCGCTGGACCCATTTGGGTCGCAGAAATCATTCTGCATATCGATGACGATGATAGCTGAGGTGCGCAGATCGACGAGTTCGTCGAGAGTCTTTCTCATGGGCGGACGTCCTTTTGCACGAGTGCCGGCATAGTCATTGAGTGCTGAGCTGAGAACCGTGGAGCATTCCTTTGAGCAAGTAGCGTTCGGCGGTCATCACCGCGGCATACATGACCAATGCCAGAATAGACAGAACAACGACCCCGACCCAAACGAGGTTGATGTCCATGACCTGCCCCGCATAGAGGATCATCCGGCCGACGCCGTAGCGCGACGCGATAAATTCGCCGACGATCGCGCCAGCAAGCGCTAAGCCTATGTTAACCCGGAGGCTGCTGACGATCCAGGGCATGGCCCACGGCACGACGACCTTGGCAAAGACTTGGAAGCGAGTGGCGCCCAAAGAGAACAACAATGTCTCCAGGTCCTTGTCGACACTTTTAACGCCGCCATACGCGGCCAATGCGGCCGGAACGATCGTCAGCGCTACCGCAAGTGCGACCTTCGACTCGAAACCAATTCCAAATAGGATGATCAGAATGGGAGCGAGTGCGAGTTTTGGTATGGCGTTGAACGTCACGAGGTATGGCTCGCTGACGCGCCCGTAGACGCGCGACCACCAAGTGGAGAGTCCAATCACGGCGCCGGCCACGACGCCGATGACGAACCCGACGATTGTCGACGCCGACGTGTAGCCGATATCGACATAGAGCGTTCCTTGGGTCGCCGCCACGTAGGCGGTGCCAATGATCGCCGTCGGGCTTGAGAAATAGTACGGATCGATGATCTTTAGGCGCGTGAGGATTTCCCAGGCAAGGACGATGCCCACACCGAGGGCCCAGCGCCAAATAGTGGCATATCGGCGGGTGCGTCGTTCGGCAATCTCTTCGTCGTCAATAGCGGTAATGTCCGCTTCGCTCATTGCAATGACTCCTGCCGTTCGGCGATGCGAGCCTCATCGTTGAGTAAGCCGAGAAGCTGCCGCTTGAGCTCCACGAACGCCGTACTGGTGACCGCGTCCTGGTCGCGTGGCCGCGGCAGATCGACCTTGATGTGCGCCTTTATCCGGCCCGGGCGAGCGGTAAAGACGAAGATCTCATCTGACAGGTAGATTGCTTCGTCGATGTCGTGGGTGACGAACAGGATGGTTTTGCCGAGATCACTCCAGACTTGCAGCAGCCAGCTTTGCATGAGCAGGCGCGTCTGCGCGTCCAGCGCGCCGAAAGGCTCGTCGAGCAGCACGACGTCGCGATCGTAAAGCATCGTTCGCAAGAGGCTCGTCCGCTGCCGCATGCCGCCCGACAGCTCGTGCGGATAGTGCTGCTCGAAGCCAGCGAGGCCGTAGCGCTCGATCAACGGTCGTGCGCGCGCGATCGATTCCTTTTTTGGTACACCGCGGACCTCCGCTGCGAGAATGATGTTGTCGATGATCGTGCGCCAGGGCAGCAGCAGGCCCTTTTGCAGCATGTAAGCCACGTAACCGGGCCGTCCGACGATGCTCTTGCCATCGGCCAGCACGTCGCCAGTGGTCGGCCGCAACAGGCCAGCGATGACGTTGAAAAGTGTCGACTTGCCGCAACCGCTAGGGCCGATCAGGCTGACCAACCGGCCTTCGGGAATAGTAAGCGACACGGAGTCAAGTGCGCGGACGGTGCGGCCGCCGCGCTTGAAGATTTTGGAAACCGTCCGAACGTCGAGTTTGGCAGCCGTGGTCGCCCCCGCCTAGCTCAGCTTATCGCCGTACACGCCGCATTCCGGCGACCTGAGCATGCTCACGGCGGGATCTCGAAGCCATCGCTTTCTTCAACCGATAGCTGTCGAGCTGCCTTTCGCAGCACAGATGCGGGTGTCTAATTTTTAAATGTTATCCGCCGCGCCTCGATCCGTCCAATTCCAAAGTACGACCAGCGCTCGTTGGACCGCGCCGCTGCAGGTCGGTACAATGCCTGCGGCTGCACCGAGTAAGCCCGGGGTACTCTCCACAGCCTCTCCAAAGAAGGGGTCAATCATGCGATCGGAAGTCAAATCCTCTCCCGGACTTACTCGTCGGGCAACGATGGCTGGTGCCTTCGCAATGGGCTCGGCCGTCTATGCACCCAAAGTCTTCGGCCAAGGCGCGAAGGCGCTGGTCCTGTCCGAGCCCGTGCACAATTTGGGTTACGCGCCGGTCTACTTTGCGATCGACCAGGGATACTTCAAGAGCCGGGGTCTCGACGTTTCGTTGGTGGTCGCCACCAACGGTGCCCATGTGACCGCGCTGGTCAGCGGCCAAGTATGGGGGAACATCGGCGGGCCGGAATCCGACGCGATGGCCAATGTCGGCAAAGCGGACCCGCTGAAGACAATCTGTAATCTGGTCAATCGCGCGAACGTGTACGTCGTTGCCCGCAAGGGCACCGGGCCAAGGTCGAGCTCGGATGCGGATATCGCTGCCTTTCTCAAAGGCAAGAGGTTCGCGCTCAGCCGCTACGGCGGCACGCCAGACTTGCTCGGACGTTGGCTTACGATCAAGGTCGGTCTCGACCCAAAGACGGACATCGACGCGGTAAACCAGGCGGACAACGCGGCCGTCGTCGCGATGATGAAGAATGGTGCTGTCGACGTCGGAGTTACGCAGGAACCGTACATCACGGCCGGCATCGAACAGGGCCTATGGGATCAGCCGTTCTACGGGTTTCCGTCATTAGGCGACTATCCGTACTCGGTGGTCAGCGTTCGCCAATCCACCATCAACAGCGAACCACAAGTCGTCCAGGCGTTCGTTGATGCGGTGATACAAGCGCTCGGCGTCGTGGCGAAGGACCGCACCGCGGTCGAGGCAATGACACACAAAGAATTCCCCACGCTGCCCCCGGACGGCGTCAAGGCCACGCTCGACCGTATCTACGCCGACAACATCTGGAGCACCGATGGCATGGTCTCGGAGAAAGGCTACAAGCTCGACATGGATGTCGTTGCAAAGACGGGCGCCTTTACCAAGCCAGTGCCTTACGCCGACGTCGTCGACATGCAGTTTGTCCGCAAAGCACTGCAGAAGACTTAGCTTAGCGGCGGCGCTGGCCTTTGGTCTTTGAACGTAGATCGGCGCTGGTCAACAGGTTCGAGCGGATTTTGCGGCGCCAACTGACAGTGGGCCAGTGGCGCCCGCATTGATGCGAACGGCCGTACCGTGCAATACTGATCGATATCCGGATCGGCACCCGGTTTGCGGAACCGCGCATCGCTTGACGGACTATCGCGCGCTTGATTTTGGTTGATGAAAAGGGAGATCTGCCCATGCACGACGTGACAGCAATCGATCGCCAGCCGAATGTCGCGATCGACCAAGCTGTTCTTTTTTCGATGCGCAATCTGCCGCTGCTCGAACAGGGGACGACCTACGATCCGCTGGCGACCGCCGAGAACCTCTGGGTCAACATCAAGGTCTACGCCAGCGGCGGCGAGAACGCGTTGCACTCCCATGGCGGGGAGGATCACGCGTTCATTGTGCTGCAAGGCAAGGCGACCTTCACCTTCGGCGACGGTCGCACGTCAGTCGTCGGCAAGTACGAAGGCGTGATGATCCCGAAGAACGCGCTTTACAAGTTCGAGGCCGACCAAAGCGAAAATCTCGTTTTGCTGCGCATGGGCGGCGGCGCCAGAAAAGATGCCAGTGGCCTAAACGACTTGTCGCCCTTCGGCACGCCTAAGGATATTCTGCGGCAGACGTCGTTCGCCGACGGAGCCGCCAAGCAGGGCGACGCCGCGAAGAATGGCGAGACGGCAAAGAAGCGCATTTACGCCAAGGGAAAATACTTCGCACCGGATTGATTATCGTTGATGCGCCCTGGCGTTGCACCCAAACAGCCTTGAGACTTCAGGAGAAGATGATGCCCGCATTACCCGTCGACGCCTCGAAGTTCGCCGGCATGTCGGAAGAGCAGGCCCGAACCTTTCCACGCCGCACCGTGGTCGGCGTGGAACTATCGGACAAGCAGCTCGCCTCCATGCCGAAGATGATCTCCACCGACGCCCACGTCATGGAGCCAGACGCACTGTGGCAGGAGCTGACGCCGCGGCTGCGCGATCAGCTTCCGAAGGTGCCCTTCCGCAACTCGCCGCCCGGCGCGAGCGATCCGCACTTGCGCCTGCGCGACCAGGACACGGACGGCGTCGCTGCTGAGATCCTGTTTCCGAATTACGGCATGGCGCTGTTTGGCATCGACGACGTCGAGACGCAGCAGGAATCTTTCAAGCTCTATAACGACTGGATGCGCGATTTCTGCTCCGCCGATCCTAAACGGCTATACGGCGCGCCGCTTGTCTCCGTGTACGACATCAAGGCCGGCATCAAGGAAATGCAGCGCGGCCATGACATGGGCCTAAAGGGGGCGATGGTCTGGCAGGTGCCTGATCCGCGTCTCCCGTTCACCTCCGAGCATTATGAGCCGCTGTGGGCGGCCTGTGCGGAGGCGGGCGCGCCCGTGATCTGCCACATTCTCACCGGCCACTCCTACATAAAGACTGGACAGAAGGGTGGAGTTCAGGGCCTGAAGGATGCGACCAACGCGAAGACCAACGATTCCGCGAACACGCTATTCGATTTCATCTTCTCCGGTGCGTTCGATCGCTATCCCAAGCTGCGCCTGCTGATGGCCGAAAGCGAGATCGGCTGGCTACCGTTCCTGCTGCAGCAATGGGATTACTATTTCGAGCGGTTCCGCCGTGATCGCGAGCTGCCGATCAAGCGCAAGCCAAGTGAAATTTTCAACGAGCACGTCTACGGCACGTTCCTTGAGGATTACGTGGGCACGCGCTTCTTCCCGTGGTGGGGCGAGAAGAACTGCATGTGGTCCAACGACTATCCGCACTTCAACATGACCTTCCCGCATTCGCGACAAGTTGTGGAGTATCATCTGAGCGGCCTATCGGACGAAAAGCGGCAGCGGCTGACGCGCGACAACGCCATCGAACTTTTCGGCCTCCAGCTCTGATCGCAACCGCATCAAGAAGACGAAAGAACGGCGTCCAGCCGCCGGGAGCCATTTGCCAAGGCGCGTCGCGGGGGAGGGACGATGTTTAGAATTGCTTTGCTCGTCGTGACGGCGAGCGCGGTCGCCGCTGCTTCGGCCGAAGCCCAGCCATCGGTCGCGGATTTCTACCGGAACAAAAGCGTCGACGTTTATACCGGCTTCAGCGTCGGTGGTGTCTATGACCTGAATACGCGCTTACTGTCACGTTTCATGGGCCGGTACATTCCCGGAAATCCGACGCTTGTTCCCCGCAACATGGTCGGCGCGGCCGGCGTCACGCTGGCGAACTGGCTCTATGAAGTTGCCCCGAAGGACGGGTCGACGTTCGGCACGTTCGCGCGCGGCATCGCTTTCAACCCCTTGCTCGGTCAGTCAGCGGGACCGATCGAGGCGGCGAAGTTCAACTGGCTCGGCAGCACCAATGACGAGGTTTCTGTCTGCGTGGCGCGCAGCGAAAGCGGAATCACAAAATTTGAACAGGTCTTTGACCGGGAGCTCGTCGTCGGTTCGACCGGCAGCAGCGGCGACGACGATCAATTTCCAAAAATTATGAATGGCGTTCTTGGAACGAAGTTCCGTACTGTCCGGGGCTTTCCCGGCGGCAATGAGATCAAGCTGGCGATGGAGCGCGGCGAGGTCAACGGGCGTTGTGGCTGGTCGTGGTCGAGCGTGAAGGCCACCGAGGCCGAATGGCTAAGAGACAAGAAGATATCAATTCTCGTTCAGCTTTCACTCCGGAAACACCCGGATCTGCCCAATGTACCGCTGGTTATGGACTACGCGAAAACCGACGAAGGCCGCCAGATTTTCAGGGTCGCTCTGGCGCGGCAGGTGCTGGCGTGGCCGTTCGTCGCGCCGCCCGGCGTCCCGGTCGAACGGGTGGCTGCACTCCGCAAAGCATTCGATCAAACCTTGCAGGACAGGGAATTTCTAGCAGAGGCCGAGAAACTTAATCTCGAAATCACTCCCGTGTCGGGCGAGCGCATTCAATCGCTAATCGAGGATGTCTACCGGACGACCAGCCCCGAGCTCAGCGCAAAAATCGGCGCGATGCTGAAATAGGCCAATCCGTGCTTTATTTGCAGCGATGTGGGAGAGGCCGCAATGGTTCAATTGAACTGAGCGTGTTTGTTACGCCGCTGCACGTCTGCGGCGAACCGCCGCCGTGCCGCCGAGAAGTGTGCTCTGGCCAAGGCCGAATTTTACCACACGGCACGTTGTGCATTACAGCAGTTTGGCTCTCATGATTTCCGACAAGGGCCAATCGTGAAATTTTGGCGGGCGTTCTGCGTATCCGATGTTCTATCGATCGCGTCGAGAATTGCGACCGCAAGAATTTCGCGCTCGGGACCAATCTTCGCGATGCCGGCCTCATGAATCGCTTTCAGCTTGTCATCCATTGTATCCAGCGCTCACGGATTTTGGCCAGTCTCGGAGCGAGCCAAACGGTATCGTGCTGGAACATGACTTTCTCGTTGTCGGGCCAAGCCGGCGTGAGTCGCAACCGAGCCTCAGGAACGAGCGCGCGCGCTGCCGGGTTGGCAGGACCGTAGGGCAGCAGCATCGCGAAATCCGCTTGCGGCTTTGCCTGCGCCACGAAGCCGGCAAATTGCCATGCAGCCTTTGCATTGGGATCGCCCTTGGGCACGACAAGATTCGACCAGTATAGTTCGGCGCCGTTCCACACGAGTTCGAGCGGGACTTTGTCTTCGATAAGGTCGATGGCGCGCGCATTCCACATAGCAATCATGCTGACTTCAGCGTCGCGTATGAGCTGTTGCGATTGCGCGCCATCGCGCCACCAGACTTTGATATGCGGCTTGATCTCGTCCATCTTGTGGAAGGCGCGATCGATTTCCATTGGATAGAGCTTGTCGGTGGGGACGCCGTCGGCGAGCAGCGCGAAGGCGAGACAAGTAAACGAGCGATCGAACAGGCAACGCGGACCGGGAAATTTCTTTACGTCCCAGAAATCGGCCCAGTTTTGTGGGCCACCGTTGGGGAATTTGTCTTTACGATAAACGATGTTCGTGCCCAGCGAATAGCTGACAATGCCAAACTCGTGCACCAGGTTCGCCGGCAGCTGGTCCGCTCGGGCGGCCTCCCTGTCGACCTGTTCCAGCAAGCCTTCGTGCACCGCTTGGGCAAATTCGCTGTCACCAAGATTGACTTGATCGTATTCGTAATTGCGGCTTTGCACCTCTGCCTTGAGTTTGGCGAACAGAACGCCCGGCACGGTCTTTATTTCGATGCCGGTCTGCGCCGTGAACGGATCGAAGAAAGCTTTCTTCCACGACGTCTCCCAGACACCGCCATAGGAATTGACGTAGACCGTCTTCGCCTGGGCTGACGCCGTTCGGATCACTGCCGGCGCGCCGAGAGCGGACGCAGCCCCAAGCAAGAGGCGGCGGCGGGAAATGGTCATCGGCTTGGCCACGGCTATCCTCTCAAAAGGGCAGTCAGTCAATATAGAGGAACCGGCGCGCGAGGTCCCATAGGTCGGCTATGCTACAGCACATCTGATTGTGGTACATGATTTGCGGAGGAGGCTGCAAAGAAGTGTGCAGTGCGGGAGGGCTCCATCGCCAATAGCGCTCAAGCCGTCGACGGCGATTTGTTGAAGCCTTCGCCTCAATCGGCATTCAGACCTCGCCGCTCGGGCGAGGCGATAACGATCGGGCTGCTGGTCGCTCCCGTTACGCTCTATCTGCTCGTTCTCTTCATCATTCCAATCGGGTACATCCTCGTGCTGAGCGTCATCGACCCAGCGCCCTCGCTCGGTAATTATCGCCACCTGTTCACAGTTCCACTCTACGCAAATGTGATGCTGCACACTTTCGAGGTGTCGCTCATCGTTACGCTCTCGTGCCTCGCGCTCGGATACCCGCTCGCCTACGTGATGGCGCGGCGCAACGATTGGATTGCGGTTGTTTTTCTCGTTTCTGTTGGCATGAGTTTCTGGACTGGCTTTGTGGTGCGAACCTATGCCTGGTTGATAATCCTCGGCAACAAGGGTCCGCTCAGCGCGTTCTATGCCTTCGCCGGACTGGGGCGGCCGCCGCAACTTCTCTTCACCTCATTTGGCTCGACCTTAGGCATGACCCACATCTTATTGCCCTACATGGTGCTCGCGCTTTACGGCGTCATGCGCAAAATCGATCCTGCATATCTGCGCGCCGCCGAGAGTCTTGGCGCGAGCCCGCTTCATGCTTTTCGCCACGTCTTTCTTCCCCTCAGCCTGCCCGGGGTGGTCAATGGCAGCGTGCTGGTCTTCACCATCTGTCTTGGCTTCTACATCACGCCAATTTTGCTTGGCACACCACGGGATATGATGATTTCACAGCTCATCAACCAGCAGATTGAGGATTTATTGGCATGGGGCTTCGCTTCGGCGATTGCCGTGACACTGCTGGCAATGACGCTAATCCTGCTTGCTATCTACAACCGCTTCGCCGGCCTCGACCGGCTGTGGGGATAGTGATGGCGCGCCACATTCCTCTGGCTCTGGCAACTATAGTGGCGTTCTTCCTAATCGCGCCGATGCTGGTCATCGTACCGATGTCGTTCTCAACCGCGATTTCCTTCGAGTTCCCGCCGCCAGGCTACTGGCTCGGCTACTACGCTCGCTATTTCCACAATGGCGCTTGGTTGAGCGCCACGGCGAATTCATTCGTCATAGCATTCGGCTGCATGGTGGTTACTATGGCGGTGGCGTTGCCGGCGGCATTCGGCTACGTGCGCTACCGCTTCCGCGGCAAAAGCGCGATGAACCTGATCGTCACCCTTCCGCTGATCGTCCCCGGTGTCGTCAGCGCGCTCGGCTATTACGGATTTCTCAGCCGTATCCATCTGGTCGGAACGCAC
>JASHVC010000759.1 GCA_030039655.1 Xanthobacteraceae bacterium
TCAAACTGGGAATTTTGCTCGTCCCCGAAGGCCGGCGGCTGTTTCCGAAGCTTACGGTAGAAGAGAATCTTCGGCTCGGCGCCTATCGCGAGGCTGCGCGTGCGCGCATTACCGACAGCCTTTCGTTCTGCTTCGATACGTTCCCGCGGCTCAAGGAACGGCGCCGACAGCGGGCCGGCAGCATGAGCGGCGGCGAGCAGCAAATGCTGGCCCTCGGGCGCGCGCTCATGCTGGCGCCGAAAATTCTCCTGGTGGACGAGCCGTCGGTCGGGCTGGCGCCGATCCTGGTCAGCCGCACCATCGACGCCATCAACGAGATGAAGCGGCGCTATCAGCTCACCGTGCTCATGGCCGAACAAAATTTTAATCAAGCGCTCCGCATCGCCGACCGGGGCTACGTCATCGTCCACGGCAAGATCGCCTTCGAGGGCCGCTCGACCGACGAGCTGAACAACAACGACCTGATCAAGAAGTTTTATTTAGGGCTGTGAGTGCCGCTTCCCTCGCGGGGTCACTTCACCACAAAATTGAAATACGTGTCCGGAAACGGCTCGCCGCGCAGAGTGAAGTGCCACCATTCCTTATCGTACGCGCGAAAGCCGTGCCGGTGCATGGCGGCGGCGAGCAGCATGCGGTTCTTATGTGCTTCGGCGCCGACGCTTGGATCGGCGGGCCATGATTTCGGGCTGAAGAAGTCGAATGGCGTGCCCATGTCGAGTTCGTGGCCGTCCGCTTGCGCCAATGTCAGGTCGATGGTCGAGCCGCGCGAGTGACCGGATTGCGTGGCGATGTACCCGTCGCGGAACAGGGTTCGCTTGTCCACGTCGGGATAGAACTCGGTCTTCATTTTCTGGTCTTTGAGATCGCGAGCCCAACGGACGAAATTCGCCACCGCCTGCGTCGGCCGATAACAGTCGAATACCTTGATGAAAAGGCCGCGCGGCGCCAGATCGCGCGCCACGTCCGCGAGCGCAGTAGCAGCCGCTCGTGTCAGTAGACAATGGGGCGCCTCGTAGCCGTCGATCGGATGCCCGACGAAATTGTGCAATCCAGCGTAGCGCATCTCGGCGATCAGGCCAGGCACAATGGCTGCGGCATCGACGAAAGCAGCAGGGCGCTCTTGAGCGCCGGCACCGTGCGTTGCAAACACGGTCAGCAGCGCGGCGCACAACCCAAGAGCGCTCATCTGCGGCCGGATCATTTGCACTCTGACACCCATTGTGCGTCGAGCTTCTGCACCGAGCCGGGCATGGTCTGGCCCGCCATGGCGGCCTTGGCCTCCACCGTACCGGTGTAGTGGCGCGCGCTGTCGAAATCGAACGCGCCGGTCAGCTCCATGTCGAGCTGCCCTTTGCATATGAGATGAAAATGGAGCTTTTCGCCGTCGAATGTGCGCTCAATCGGCGCGCAGATGGAATTGATCGTGGTGGCTTGCGGCGAGAACGTCGCCGGTAAGTCTTTGACCTGCGCCGGCGTGAGACACTTGAACGTATCGCGCGGCGGACCGGTCATGTCGCCAGTCTCAACGGTCGTGGTGATCTTCCACAGTCCGGCATCGATGCCTTCGGCGCAAGCGAGCGAGAGCATGGCGGCGAGCACCGCCGTTACGGCGGCGGGCAGAGCAAGGCGACGAACCCTGGACATGCTCTCCTCAATGGTCTTTCAGCGTTGGTTGAATCTGGCGCCGTCCGCTACGGCGCGACCGAGAGCCCGACCACGTGGTGTTTCTCGATCAGCTTGGCGACAAAGCCCGTGCGCTTTGCTTCCGCAACAAAGGAAGCCAGGAAGCCAGCGCCAGCCGTGTTCTTTTTCTCAGTGCCAATTGCCTGCTGCACGGTCATGAAGTTGCCGGGCAGAATTTTGCCGCCCGGCACTTTCTTCACGTCGCTCAACAGGCCTGGCCGCAATCCAGCGAGCGCTTCTAGTTTTTCGGCGATGAATTGATCGAGCGGGCCCTCAGCCGGGTCCGAGCGGAGCACCCTGGCGTGCTTGATGTTGCGCTCGAGCCAGAGGTCGTAAGCGGCGCCGCGCCGGACCGCGATGCGGACGCCAGCGTGGTCGACATCGCCCACCGAGTGAAGCGGCGAGTTGGGCTGCACCAGGTATGTCGCCTCGATCTCGCAATAGGCGTCTGTGAAGGTGATCTTCTCCGCGCGCTGCGGCTCGGCGCCGATCAAACCGATATCCCAGGTGTTGGTGCCGGCCGCATCGGCAAGCTTGGAGGGACGTTCGAATTGAACGTATTTCACCGGCACCCCGAGCCGCCGGGCGATCTCGGCCGCCATGTCGGGAGCCACCCCCTGGGGCTCGCCGGACGCCGTCTTCCCGGTCACGAGCAGGAAGTTGCTCATGTTAATGCCGGCGCGAAGGACGCCTGTCGGGGCAAGTTCCGATTTAATTTCGTTCATATCTCCCACTCCTACGAATTTACCGAAGGTCTAGCACAAATCCGCGCAAGGGATGGCCCGGGGATGGGCCACGGAACAATGCTGCCGGTAACCCGTTATCACAGGCATTCAAGCTTCGGTGAATCGGCATTTCGCAGCTGAGTCCGCGTATCCAACTACTTGTTTGAAGTGAACGTTGAGCCCGGTTGCCCGACTAACGGCAAAGAGACCGGGAGGTAATTATGAACCATTCCATGTACAGCGCGGACCGGGGCACGCATTTGCGCATTGTCGTTGTGGCGCTCACCTGTGCGATCTTGGTTGCCGCGGTTGGAATCTTCTCCCGCGTCAGCGCGCTCGACCTCGGCACCGCGCCGCTCGTCAAAGCCGGTCAGCCAACGGTCGTCAGCGGGCACATCCCAACCATTCATTGACACCAGCTAGGCGAGAACGCTGCGTTACTTTTGTTGCGGCTGTGGCGCAGGCACCGCGCGCACCATCTTGCCGGTGAATAGGATGGGGCCGCTCGGCGCGCCTTTCGTCGATCCCCCGGCCGGCTCATAAGAGATTTCATAGCCCGCGGTCAGCATGACGCCCGGGTCGAAATTAGCCGGACGTTGGGTGAACTCCTCGTCTCCGACAATGCCGAGCGACCGCCGTTGCGAGGACCCCTGCGGGATGATCCATAGCTCGTAGCTGTGGTCTGCTCCAGCCTTAGGCAAAAGCCTGCGCACGGTGAGAGTCCGCTTTGCCGGATCGACCGTCAGAAGGAAAGCCGGCGACGTCGGTTCACGCTGCAGCACGGCGACTAGCTGGCTGGCGGGCGGCTCGGCCGCCGGCGATGCCGCGAACAGGCTGGGCATTGCCAATCCGATAGTCGACAAGAGTCCGGGCGCGACTTGCGATAGCGCGATGAAAGCCGCGAGCACGAGCGCGAGAACGCCCGCGGTAAGGGCCGTGACGCGCCAGAGCCGCACACGGCGCGCCAGATAAAACGCGTCGGTGCCGCGCTCTATCGCCGGCGACAGCGATGGCGTGGAGAACCAGCGGCTCGCCGACTTGGTTTCCGTTTTCAAGTCGCCCGCCGCTTCCGGCGGCAGGAGCTTCGAGGCCAGGGCATCGAGCAAGGTGGATTCCTGCACACCGGTTTGCCCCTGAGCTGTGGCCTCTGGCTTCGTCAAAGGCGTCGGCCCGATCGGCGCCAACGGCACCTTGTCGCTCGCCGGGACGGTCCCGATGTCCGGCTCGATTTTCTTCCACAGGTCCGCCGGCGGCTCGACCGACTCCACCATGACGTTGAGTTCACCAAGCCGGCGCTCCCATTGGTGCACGAGTTCGGCAAAAGCAGTGTCGATCAGAAGCAGCGCCTCGACCTGGCCGCGCTCCTCGAGTGACAGCGTACCGAGCACATACTCGGCGGCCAGCGCGTTCCGATCCTCGTCGTACATCGCAACCCTCACGCAACTACGGTTTAAATGTCATCGCCTCCTGGGGCCGATAACTGCTGGAAATTTCGGTACAGCCAAACTCAGCTCCCCATACACGCGTGGATCTCAAGCAAAGAGCCGCGCAGCCAAGTCTTGATCGTGTTGAGCGGAATATCGAGCTTCTCCGCCAGCTGTTCGCGGCTCCAACCGCTGTAGTAGGCGAGCAGCACGATACGCTGCTTTTCCGGATCGAGCCTGCCCAGGCAACCAAGAAGCTTTTTCAGGTCCTCGGTCATGTCGCGGCGGGCGAGCGGCGGCGGCGCTTCGGCGGCCGTCAACGCCTCCGGCGTTTCGTCACCCAGCACATTGCGACTTCTGCGCACAATATCTATGGCGCGATTGCGCGCGATCGCCACCATCCAGGTGATCGGGCTGGCCGTCGTCGGATCGAACTTACCCGCCATGTTCCAGACCCGCAGGTAGGTCTCCTTAAGGACGTCGTCGGCCAAGGTGTCGCTGCCCAGGATGCGCAGCAGAACACCGTAGAGCTTCGCGCGAGTTGCGGCGTAGAGCCGCTCGAACGCGGCTCGATCGCCCTTGGTGACGGCTGCCAGCAGCCAGACAAGCTCTGCCTGCGTCATCATCGCGGTCGTTGGCCCCTGGGAACGCCGGACTCCCCTCAGGCTGATTATCGCCACGGAAGCAGCCACTCGTCGAGGGTGAAACACCGGCCAAGCGGCTTATCCCCACGCAAGTGTGGCGCAGTGGCACGCCGCCGTGATGGCGCAGTGGATCAGCCGTTATCGCCCGTAAGGAAAGCTAGGCGGAGGCGCCGCCGCGGGCGCGCAGCAAGGCCAAACCATCGAGGGCGGCTTGTTCAGCGGCGCCTTCGGCCTCGCGCTCGCGCATCTGGTCGCGCTCTTCGAGGAGTTCGACCTTCTTGAGCTCGTCGGCGGCCTCGCCCAAGGCAAGCTTGGCATCCTCGAGCTGGACGCGCAGCTCGTCGGCCGAACGTTTTAGGTTCTCGCGCCGTGTAATGGCCGCCTTCGCGTAGGTCGGATAGGCAAAATGCGCGGGATCATGGATCCCCGCGCGGTCCTGCTCGACCTTGATTTCACGCTCCAGGTCGGTCGCCATTCGATCGAACTCGGCAATCATCGCCTCGATCTGCGCGACCTTACGACGCTTTTCATCGACCTGAAATTTCCTCAGGCGAATGAGACTGTCACGGGACTTCATCGACTACTACTCCCCGAAGCCGAAAATCATGGCGCCGGTCGGGCCCCGTAGCCCGGCCCATCCCTGCCTTCTCCCCCACGGGCGGATCAGGAATGGAGTGCGCGGAGCCCCAATTACTCCACTGTGCCACGGATATCGTTAGCGTTCGGTTTCCAAACCGGCCGGCCGTCTGCCACCGGACGGTATTCTGCTGCCGAGCGGGTTGCCTCTTTATTACCCGGCGGAAATTGCCTCTTGCCCTGACTCAAAAAAGCCCCGAATCGGCATTTGCAAACGCGCTTCCGGAAGGAAATGGACTAGTTGAGCCTGAGGCGATCACCGAGAATACAGCCGTAAGAGCCTATTAAGCTTGATGATTTGCAGGGCCGACTTGATGGCAGTGCATAGGAGCCAATACCTGAGAATTGTGGCGCGACATTTTGATGGCCTGCCTTTCTGCCGCCGCAGCAGCGCATAAATGGTTTCTTTTAAACCATCTTCTTAATTGCTTGTTTACTCGGGGCATTAATCATCAGGGGGTCGTCCTTCGGGCCAACGGAGCCTCGCCCCGCCGCAAGGAAGGGTGAGTCCTATGAATCGGTTAGAGCCTAAAGTTAACGTGAAACATGAGCGTCGATCTGGCGAGAAAAACCAATGTTCAGCAGAGCCTTAAGGCAAATCTCCAGATTTTGCCCTTGGGATCTTGCGTTCGGGAATTAGGTTTTGTTAACCATAACGCCGTTAGTGTTTCGAATCAGTTTCTTCTTGGGCGCTTTCCAGGGGCCGCCATATCGGCGAGCCAACGTTGAGCCCGCGCGGCGAGGGAGAGGGAACCGGCATGCGCGTATTGCTGATTGAAGACGATAGCGCCACCGCGCAATCGATCGAGCTGATGCTCAAGTCTGAGAGCTTCAACGTCTATCGGACCGATCTCGGCGAGGAAGGGATCGATCTGGGCAAGATCTACGATTACGACATCATTCTCCTGGACCTGAACCTGCCCGATATGTCGGGCTTCGAGGTTCTGCGGACACTTCGCGTCTCTAAGGTGAAGACGCCGATCCTGATCCTGTCGGGGCTTGCCGGCATCGAGGACAAGGTCAGGGGCCTCGGCTTCGGCGCCGACGACTACATGACCAAGCCGTTCCACAAGGACGAGCTGGTAGCACGCATCCACGCCATTGTGCGCCGGTCGAAGGGCCATGCCCAATCGGTCATCCAGACCGGCGATCTGGTGGTCAATCTCGACACCAAGACGGTCGAAGTCGCCTCCGCCCGCGTGCACCTGACCGGCAAGGAATACCAGATGCTGGAGCTGCTCTCGCTCCGCAAAGGTACCACGCTGACCAAGGAAATGTTCCTCAATCACCTCTACGGCGGCATGGACGAGCCGGAACTGAAGATTATCGACGTGTTCATCTGCAAGCTGCGCAAGAAGCTCGCCAATGCGTCGAGCGGCAAGAATTACATCGAGACCGTCTGGGGCCGTGGCTACGTGCTGCGCGAGCCGAGCGAAGACGAGGCCAAGATTCCCGCGTGATTGCCGTGAGGGGGATGACCGAGTGAGTGGGAAAACCCCGGCCTCGCGGCCGGGGTTTTTCGTTACACGGACTTACGTCTCCCCGGCCCTTCTGGGCGAGGAAATCACTACTGTCCGCCGTTTGCTGCGATGAGACGAACCGCCGGCTTGCCGGCGTTCGGCAGAGATGCCTTCGGGGAGCGCGCATTGGGCGCATAGAGGCCGTGTTTCTCACCCACGACCTTGAAGCTTTCGGTCAAGCCGACCACGGTCTCGGCAGCGCCAAGTACCAGATAGCCGTCGCTTGCCATTGCCGACGCCAACCGATCGAGCACCTCGACCTTGGTCTGCGGATCGAAATAGATCAGCACGTTGCGGCAGAAGATCAGGTCGAAAATTCCCAGATGGGAGAAATCCGACAGCAGATTGAGCTGCCGAAACTTGACCATGGTGCGGATTTCGGGCGCGATCTGCCAAAGCTCGCGTGTTTGTTTGAAATACCTGACCAAAAACTGGATCGGCAGGCCGCGCTGGACTTCGAACTGGTTGTAGAGCCCTTCGCGAGCCTTCTCCAACGCTTCTCCGGAAAGATCGCTGGCGAGCAACTCGATGCGCCACCCGGCGAGATCACCTTCCATCTCCTTCAAGCACATGGCCAGCGAATACGGCTCCTGACCGGTCGAAGCGGCCGCGCACCAGATGCGGATGGTGCGTGTGC
>JASHVC010000760.1 GCA_030039655.1 Xanthobacteraceae bacterium
GGGCGGCGGTAAGGACGTGTTCGTCCATATCAGCGCCGTCGAGCGCGCCGGCTTGCGCGAGCTGAGGGAAGGCCAACGCGTCTCCTTCGAGATCGTGACGGATCGCAAGACCGGTAAGTCGGCTGCTGAAAATCTGAAGACTGCTTAAGTGCGGCACCGCCGCGGCTTCGAGGCCACGCCGCGGCTCCAACAAAAACTAGAGCACGGGCCCTTTCTGCCCATCGCCGCCTGAACGGGGCGCTGGGAGGAAACTCGCGCTCTTGCAATATCGATGACCAGAGGAGCCGGCTGCTTTAGCAGCCGGCTCCTTTCATTTCATTATTTGTAGTAGCCGACGCCCAGGCCGATATTACCCACACGCGTGACGAAGGATTCTTTGGGAACAGGCTCCGTCGTTCCTGGCTTCGGAAAGTTGTAGTCCACTGTCGTAATGGTGCCTTCCTTTGCCGCGTTGAAGACCATCTCTCCAACTGGCTGGCCGTTCACCTTCTGGGCATGGATATCCGTGCCAACAAGGGCGGGATTCACATGCGCGACGAACTTTCCGGTCGTCATGTCGAAGGCGAAAACGTAGAGGTCGCGGTCGCGGAAGCCGCCGGTCGAGCTGTTAAATTTGGCCAGCGCATCAGTTTCGCTGGCCTTCAACGCAGCAACCGCCTTCTCTAGCATGGCCTTGGCTTCGGCGGCGGTGCCGAATTGCTGCGCCACAGCGAATGCGGCACCGATCAGCAACGCAGACGCCGCAAGCGCCGAGATCAATATTCGCCGGTTCATGAAGTTCTCCTTGTCGTTTTCCCAAGAGTTTTGTTTGCCGACGGACCGCAAGTTACGGCGATTCTAGGCCTGGCCGAGTGATAAGCGAAATTGCCGTGGGCGTCTCTCGTCCGAAAGTCTAGCTTGAATCTAGCTGCCCGCGGGCAGGCCCGGAATGGGAACTCCGCAGCTCTGCACAATCAGAACAATATTGAGCAGCAACACGACAACGGTGCCGATCACCGCCGCGATCTGTGTGAGCCGGCTGCTTGCAAACTCGCCCATGATGTCGTGGCGGCGGGTGAAGATCAAAAGCGAGATCATCGGCAGCGGTAGCGCAATCGAGAGCACGACCTGGCTGATGACCAATGCTTTCGTGGCATTGACGCCCATAGCGACCACCACGAAGGCCGGAACCATGGTGACGAGCCGGCGCACCCAGATAGGAATGCGGAAGCCGACAAAGCCCTGCATGATCATCTGGCCGGCCATGGTCCCGACCGTCGATGAGGAAACGCCCGAGGCGATGAGCGAAACCAAAAACACCCCCGCGGCGCCGGCACCGAGCAGCGGCGTCAGCGTGTGATAGGCGGTTTGGATTTCTGCTACGTCGGGATGGCCGGCGTGGAACGCCGCCGACGCCATCATCACCATCGCCATGTTGACCAGGCCGGCGACGGCGAGCGCGACGATAACCTCCTGATTGGAGAAGCGCAGCACTTTGCGGCGTTCGGCGTCGCTGCGCACCGGCATGCGTCCTTGCGTCAGGCCGGAATGCAGATAGACCGCATGCGGCATGACGGTGGCGCCGATAATGCCAACCGCAAGGAGGAGCGCCCCCGCATCGGCTATCTGCGGCGTGACCGAATGGATCGCCGCCGCAGTCCAATCGACCGGCGCGATGAAGACTTCGACGAGGTAGCAGAGGGCGATGACGCTCACCATGCTGCCGATGATCAATTCGATTGGACGAAAGCCGAATCTCTCGCACAGCAACAGACCATAAGTGACAAACCCGGTCACCACCATGCCGGCGAAGAGCGGCATCTGAAACAGGAGCGAAAGGCCGATCGCTCCACCGAGAAACTCGGCGAGGTCGGTGGCCATAGCGGCGATTTCGCTCACCACCCACATCGCCCACACCACCGGCGGCGCAAATTGCTCGCGACACATTTCCGCGAGATTACGGCCGGTCACGATGCCGAGCTTGGCCGAGAGCGCCTGAAACAGCATGGCGATCAGGTTGGCGAGCAGCACCACCCAAAGTAGCCCGTACCCGTATTTCGCTCCGGCCTGGATGTTGGTGGCGAAATTGCCGGGGTCCACATAGGCGATCGAAGCGATGACCGCCGGGCCGGCGAACGCCAGATAGGCGCGCCAGCCGCCGCGTTGCCCCTCTAGTACCGCTCGCGCCGTGGCGATGGTCCGCTCAGTCAGCGACGCCGGGCGATTAGCTGTGTTGGTCTTCTCGAGCATGGCATTTCGCGACCGACGCTGCACTTGCGCGCAGCACTCACACCAAAATGTAGCATCGGTTACTTTTATAGGAATCATGCCGGTTTCTGTCAATGGCTATAATATGTAGCCATAGCTACGTTTTGACACGGAAAGCCGAATATGGTCTCGGCTGCCCATGCCTCGGACTTCCATCGCATCGGAACCGGATCATACGGCCGCCGGAAAGCTCCCGGCCGAGGGCACCCAAGCGCGCCGCTTCGGCAAGACCCGGTCGGCGCAATCGACCGCGTTGCTTGAGGACTATGCCGAGTTGATCGCCGACCTTCTGGCCGGCGAAGGCGAGGCGCGTCCGACCGACATCGCCCGGCGCCTCGGTGTCTCCCACGCCACCGCGATCAAGACCATTTCACGGCTGAAGCGCGCGGGGCTCGCTACTGCCCGACCCTATCGCGGCGTTTTCCTCACCGAGAAAGGCCACGCGCTGGCCGACCGGGTCCGCGTGCGCCACCGGCTCGTGGTCGATGTGCTGCGCGCGCTTGGCGTGCCGACTGAATCGGCCGAGGCCGACGCCGAGGGCATCGAGCACCACGTCTCGGAAACGACCCTGAAGGCGTTCGCGCAGTTTCTCAAATCGCACGGATGA
>JASHVC010000761.1 GCA_030039655.1 Xanthobacteraceae bacterium
CTGCGAGGCCGATCCTTGGCGGCTGCAATATTTTAGGCGGGTTGAAACCGCCGTGAATATCCCGACCGAGGACGCCGACGCTTGGAACTGGTATCCGGCCCATCGTTGGGTCTATGACAAGCTCGCAGTGGCGCTCAGCCAAAACCTCGATGCCGGGCCGCATGGAACATCGCCGCCTCGTTATCCGGTTTTCTCCAAACCAATCATCAATCTCAAGGGTATGGGCGTCGGCAGCCGCGTGCTCAACTCGGCGGCCGAATACGACAAATATTACACCGCCGGGCACATGTGGGTGACGCTACTCGAGGGCCGCCACGTCTCGTCCGATGTGGCCGTGGTCAACGGCGAACCGCGCTGGTGGCGCCACGTCACTGGGAAGCCCACCCGTGAAGGTACATTCGACTATTGGTGGATTCACGCCGAGCCGGACGCCGAGATCGAAGCAAACTGCGGCAAATGGGTCCGCGAACGTCTTGCCGGCTACACCGGCATGCTGAACCTGGAAACCATCGGCGGCATCATCATCGAAGCGCATCTGCGCTTCGCCGATCAATGGCCCGATCTCTACGGTAGGGGTTGGATCGACGCCCTCGTCCGGCTCTATGAGCAGCACCAATGGAATTTCGCCGATGGCGATCGGCGCGACGGCTACAGCGTCGTACTGTTCGGACCGAATGGACGACACTACCGGCATCCGCCGCAGACACTCGTCGACGAGATCAAGCGGCTGGACAGCGTGACCAGCGTGCAGATCACGTTCCACGAAGACAGAGCGCCGGAACGCCACGCCATGCCACCTGGCGGCTTCCGCCTCGCCATCGTCAACTGCTTCGACATTGCGGCCGGGAATGCCGGCCGCGACCGCTTGCGGAAGTTCTTTCTCCCCGACGCGTAGGGCGATGCTCAGCCGCGCATGGCGGCGCCCGGCCACAGTTTCGGAGCCGTGCGCGCGTATTGCGGCGGCCGCGCCACCTCGGCGCCGAGCGTCTGCGCCGCATGCCAAGCCCAATGCGGATCGTCGAGGAAAGCGCGCGCCATCGCGATCATGTCGGCTTTTCCGTCGGCGATGATCTCTTCGGCCTGTTTGGCGGTCACGATCATGCCGACGGCACGCACGGCCAAGCCGCCGCACTCGCGGCGCACACGCTCCGCATACGGAACGTTGAAGCCCGGCTCGCTGGACCACCGGCTGTTAGGCACGATGTTGCCGGAGGAAATGTCGACGTAGTCGAGCCCGGCGGCTTTGAGCGCTTTGCCCATGGCTACCGCATCATCCCCGGTGAGGCCGCCTTCCACCCAATCAGTGCCGGTGATGCGGGCGCCAAGCGGCACGCTCTTTGGCACCGCGGCGCGGACCGAACGCACCACCTCGAGCGGGAAGCGCATGCGGCCCTCGAACGATCCGCCGTATGCGTCATTGCGTTTGTTCGACAGCGGCGAGACGAAGCTGTGCAGCAGATATCCATGCGCGAAGTGCAGCTCGATGGCGTCAAAGCCGATGCGCAGTGAACGTTTGGCGGCGTCGGTGAACGCCGCGGTCACGTGCGCCATATCCTCCTCGGTCATGGCGCGCGGTGTGTGCCAGTTGGGACCGAACGGCAATGCAGAGGGCCCAATCGTCGGCCACGGATCCTGTTCCGCGGATAGCGCCTGAGCGCCCTCCCACGGGCGCTGCGAAGAAGCCTTGCGGCCGGCGTGCGCGAGCTGGATCGCGATCTTCGCCGAGCCGATGTGATGGCAGTGATAGACAACGTGCTCCAGGGCCGCCTCGCAGGCATCGGAATAAAGCCCGAGGCAGCCGTGAGTGATGCGGCCGCGGCGCTCTACGTGGGTGGCTTCGATGACCAGCATGCCGGCACCGGAATTCGCCAACATACCCAAGTGCGTCGTATGCCAATCAGAGGCGACGCCGTCGTCGGCGCTGTACTGGCACATGGGCGCGACAACAATGCGGTTTGGCAGTTCCAGATCGGCAAGACGGATGGGCGAGAACAGGGCGCTCGTCATGGTGGGATCACGGTGCGTTGAACTGGGGGATGAAGGTGCGGGAAACGTGACCTTACCTTAGGTCAGATCCCCTGTGGAAACCTGTGGATAACTTGCCATGCGGGGACTTTTTCCGCGTGCCCTTAAAGGGTTGCCTTAGCGCCGCGCATGGAGTCAAGTCCGCCGCCTGGGCGGACGCACATACCTCAGGTGCAATTGGGAAGCGCCGCTATCAGGCGGCAGACGCCATCGGTCGCGGCGGCAGGCCGGCAACATCGGCAAAGCGCTCGCAGGCTAAGTTGACCGCCCGCAGCTCACTAAGCAATTCGGCTTCGGTGAAGTAATGCTGCCAGCGCCCAGTCTCAAAAAGCTCAATGAGGTGGGCTCTACGGCGCTCCACGAGCGAGAGCCAACTCCGTGCGACTGCGTGGTACGGACTTATTTGCTGGATCGGCATGGAACGCCCCCGAACGCCCGCGACAACGAACTACTGTCAGTTTCGTGACGTTAACTTCGGCGCGCAACGGAAATGAACGCTGCGGCGCAGCCGTATTATCCGCCCGCACCGTTTGTGGATAACTGTGTGAAAAACCAGGCTCCGGCGCGGCGCAATCGGCAGGCGGCCGCCTAGGATTTGACCGCCACGATGCCTTCGATCTCGACGGAGATCTGGTGCGGCAGCATCACGTTACCGACCGCCGAGCGGGCGTGCCGCCCGGCCTCGCCAAAGACCTCCACGAACAGGTCGGAACAGCCGTTGATGACCTTCGGCGAGTCGTTGAACTCCGGCGTCGCGTTGACCATGCCCAGAAGCTTGACGATGTAGTCGACCCGGTCGAGCGACCCGAGCGCGTCGCGCATGGCCGAAAGGAGCCCGAGGCCGACGATGCGGGCGCGCCGGTAGCCTTCCTCAAGACTGATATCGGCGCCGAGTTTGCCCACGAGCGACACACCGTTCTCGCGCGGGCCCTGGCCGGACAGGTAAAGAATATTTCCGGCAAGCCGGTAAGGCACGTAATTGGCCACCGGCTTTGGCAGCGACGGCAGTACTATTCCAAGCTCCTTCAAGCGCGCTTCGGCACCCATGATTGATGTTCTCCCGTCGTGTGTGTTGGATCGAACCGAACGTATCTCACAGTTTGACCCGCAACGCGTTACCTAGTTCGCCGATAATGCCGCGCCGGAAAACCAACACGCAAACGACGAAAATCGAGCCCTGGATCACCAGCACCCATTGGCCGAATTGTGCCAGATAGTTCTCGAGAGAGACTATCAGGAAGGCGCCGACCACAGGCCCGAATAAGGTGCCAAGGCCACCGACGAGCGTCATTAGCACAACTTCGCCAGACATCGTCCAATACACGTCGGTCAGGGAGGCCAGATGAAACACCAGCGCCTTCAATGCGCCGGCAAGCCCGGCCAGGGTCGCGGACAGCACAAAGGCGACGACCTTGTAGCGGTCGGTCTTGTAGCCGAGTGAAATCGCCCGCAGCTCGTTCTCGCGAATAGCCTTGAGCACTTCGCCGAACGGAGAGTTGACGGTGCGATAAATGAACAAGAACGCGGCGAGCACGACGATGAGAACGAAGACATACATCGTCATATCGTTGGACAGATCGAACAGGCCAAACAGGCGTCCACGCGGAACATTCTGGATTCCGTCCTCGCCGCCCGTGAACGGCGCACGCAACGCAACGAAAAACATCATCTGGGCCAACGCCAGCGTGATCATGGCGAAATAAATACCCTGGCGGCGAATGGCGACGCCCCCGGCAACGACACCCAGCACCGCGGCACAGGCCGTGCCCAACAGCACCGCCGCCTCGGGCGGGAAGCCCCAATGCTTTGCGGCGTGGGCCGACAGATAGCTCGCCCAACCAAAAAACAAGGCATGGCCAAACGACAGCAGGCCCACATAGCCGAGCAGAAGATTGAAGGCGCAGGCGAACAGCGCAAAGCACAGGGCCTGCATGAGAAAGACCGGATAGAGCACAAACGGCGCGATCGCCAGGAGCACGACAGTCGCCAGGAAGGCCACAGCCTGCGCGCGCTCCGGTTCGCTGCGCAGCTGCGGCATCGAGGGGTCTGCGGGCATCGCCATCACGCGGTTCGGCCAAATAAACCGGCGGGCCGCACCAGCAACACGACGACCATGATGACGAAGATCACCGTGCTCGATGCTTCGGGAAAAAACACCTTGGTCAACCCCTCGATGATGCCGAGCGCAAATCCCGTGAGAATGGCGCCGAGGATCGAGCCCATGCCGCCAATGACTACGACCGCGAAAACGACGATGATGAGGTCCGAGCCCATCTGCGGCGAGACATTGTAGATTGGCGCCGCCATGACGCCGGCGAGCGCGGCCAGCGCGACGCCGAACCCATAGGTCAGCGTAATCATACGAGGCACGTTGATGCCGAAGGCGCGGACCAGCGTCGGATTTTCGGTTGCGGCGCGCAGATAGGAACCCAGCCGCGTGCGCTCAATCGCAAACCATGTAGCCAGGCACACCGCCAAGGAGAGCACGATCACCCAGGCGCGATAATTGGGCAGAAACATGAAGCCGAGATTGCGGCCGCCCTGCAGCGCGCTCGGAATCTGATACGGCTTCCCGGAAGAGCCGTAGTA
>JASHVC010000762.1 GCA_030039655.1 Xanthobacteraceae bacterium
CGCGAGCGCCGCGCGACGTTCGCGGCCACCCCGGCGCAAGAGAGCAAGCGGCCGGGCGCCAAGACCCAATGGCGCAATTTCGCACTGGCGGGGGATTGGACAAACACCGGCTTGCCCGCCACCATCGAAGGAGCGATCCGCTCCGGCAATCGCGCCGCCGCCCTCGTCGCACGCTGACCGACAGTAGACGTCAATGAACGAAGTGCTGACCAAACAACATGATCTTGATAGCTCGATCGACCGGGCGACCGCGGCACTGCTCGCGTGCCAGCGCGAGGATGGCCACTGGCTGTTCGAACTGGAGGCGGACGCCACCATCCCGGCCGAATACGTGCTGCTGCGCCACTATTTGGGCGAGCCGGTCGATGCGGCGCTGGAGGCAAAGATCGCCGTTTATCTGCGCCGCATTCAGGGCGCGCACGGTGGCTGGCCGCTGTTTGCCGAGGGCGATCTCGACGTGAGTGCGACTGTGAAGGCCTATTTCGCGCTCAAGATGATCGGCGACTCGGTGGACGCCGATCACATGCGCCGGGCGCGCGAGGCGGTGCGTGCCCGCGGTGGCGCGGCGCACGCCAACGTATTTACGCGCATCATGCTGGCGCTGTTTGGATTTGTTTCGTGGCGCGCGGTGCCGGTGATGCCGATCGAAATCATGCTGCTGCCGAAATGGTTTCCATTTCATCTCGACAAAATTTCCTACTGGAGTCGGACCGTCATCGTTCCGCTTCTGGTGCTGATGGCGAAGAAGCCGTTGGCGAAGAACCCGAAGGGCGTTCGCATTGACGAACTTTTTCCCGATCCGCCGCAGACCCTTGGACCGGCCCCGAAGGCGCCGCAGCAGAAGGCCTCGTGGTTCTGGTTCTTCCGCGGTGTCGATAATGTGTTGCGCTTGGTCGAGCCGTTCTTCCCAACGCGAACCCGCCAACGCGCCATCGATCGCGCGGTGGCGTGGGTAGGCGAGCGACTCAATGGTGAGGATGGGCTTGGCGCCATTTTCCCGGCGATGGCCAACAGTGTGATGATGTTCGCTGCCCTGGGCATTTCCGAATGCGATCCACGCCGTGCCATCGCGCGCAAGTCGGTCGAGAAGCTCCTCATCGTTCACGAGCGAGAGGCTTATTGCCAGCCGTGCGTTTCACCGATCTGGGACACGGGCCTTGTCTGCCATGCGCTCTTGGAAGTTGGCGGCGAGCGCACCGCCGCCCAGGTCCGCAAAGGCCTCGACTGGCTCGTCCCGCAACAGATCCTCGATGTGCGCGGTGACTGGGTCGAGCGCCGGCCCGATGTGCGCCCCGGTGGCTGGGCGTTCCAATACGCGAATCCGCACTATCCCGACGTTGACGACACGGCCGTGGTCGCCATGGCGATGGACCGTCTTCAGAAAGCCGAGGGGCGACAGTATTACGGCGAAGTCCTGTCTCGCGCCCGGGAATGGATTGTGGGCATGCAGAGCCGGAATGGTGGCTGGGGCGCGTTCGACGCCGACAACGAGTACTACTATCTCAACAACATTCCGTTTGCCGACCACGGCGCGTTGCTCGACCCGCCAACCGAAGACGTGAGCGCGCGCTGCCTGTCGATGCTGACACAATTTGGCGAGACGGCAGCAGGTAGTCCCGCGGTCGCGCGCGCGATTGACTATTTGCGGCAGACTCAGCTGCCCGACGGCAGCTGGTATGGCCGCTGGGGCATGAACTACATCTACGGCACCTGGTCGGTGCTGTGCGCCCTAAACGCTGCCGGCTTCGATCACGCCGCTCCAGAGATGCGCAAGGCGGCGGGCTGGCTCGTCGGCATTCAGAACGACGACGGCGGATGGGGCGAGGACGGCACCAGCTATAAGCTTGACTACCACGGCTACGAGCGGGCGCCGTCGACCGCGTCACAGACAGCCTGGGCGGTGCTCGGCCTCATGGCCGCCGGCGCCATCGATCATCCGGCGGTCACCCGCGGGATCGCCTATCTCGCCGCGACCCAGGGCGCGGACGGCTTCTGGAACGAGCCGCGCTATACGGCCACCGGATTTCCGCGGGTCTTCTACCTGCGTTACCACGGTTATTCGAAGTTCTTTCCGCTGTGGGCATTGGCGCGCTACCGCAATCTCACAAACCGCAATTCTCCCCCAGTGGCCTACGGGATGTAGCTCTCCAAACGCCGCCCCTGTCGAGGTCGAGATCGCTGCCGCCGGGATTGATCCGCCAGCGCGTCAACTGGGATTCGGTGTCTCGTTTGAATTTTCAGGGGGTAGCTTGTGGATAGCTCGCGGGACACGCCGCTAAACTGCCTGCTGTGGGATTTTTGTCACCAACTGGAGTGCTTCCGGCGGTAGCGTTGTAAGGTTGCGTGGACGTATTCGCGTCCCGCGGCTTTGGTTTCAGTTCCCAGTAGCGTTGTGTGCTCTCGCGCCACTGCCGTTGCGTCGGGTTGCCTCGTCTGGGTTCGTACACTTGTGTGGGTCAGTACCCCGTTCGTTGTGTGGGTCAGTCCCCCAGTTGTTCAGTTCCCTCGTGTGGGTAGCGACGCGCACGGCATATCCAGCCGAGCGGCGTTTCCGCATGCCTGCTCACAAGGGGGACTCGTTATGAAGCGTCTGCTTCTCGGACTTATCGCTGCCATCGTACTGGCGACTACGCATGCCTTCGCGGCCGACCTCTGGGCACCACCGCCGGTGCCGTACAAGGCTCCGCCGCCGCCCACCCCAGCATGGGATTGGACCGGTTTCTATCTCGGTATTGACGTGGGCGCCGCATGGGCGACCGACACTGTGTCGCCGACCAACAGTGCCGACCCCGGGACCTTCCCGCGCTCGAACACACTTTCAACCAGCGGGCCGCTGGGCGGCGCAACAATCGGCTTCAACTATCAGCTCAGCAGCTTCGTATTTGGCGTGGAAGGCGACTTCGGCGCCATGGCACTTGCAAGCAGCATTGCTGATCCAGGATCAGCAATCGCAGAAATCGATTCCATCAATAATGGATGGTATGGCGACGCCACCGGGCGCCTCGGCTTCGCGTTTGGGCCAGCGTTGCTTTACGGCAAGGGAGGCTGGGCGATCTTTGGTGGTCAGGGTTCTACCACAACGACGTTCGGCGGATATTCAGCCACTCAGTCAGGCAACTTCACTGGTTGGACCTATGGCGGCGGCCTGGAGTACAAGCTTGGTGGGCCATGGAGCGCCAAGATCGAATATATGCACTTCGCCTTCGGCACCAAAGACGCATCGCTCACAGCCGTTACAGCGACTCCTGTCGGGACAGTGTATCCCTATGCCAATTCCCTATCGGTCGACACGATCAAGTTCGGCCTAAACTATACGTTTGGCATGGGCCCGCTGACACCGCTTTGCTGCGCACCTAGTGGACAGATCTTCACTAAATAAAGACTGAGCCCCCCAAGAAATTAAGCCCAGTGCATCCCGCACTGGGCTCTTTTACGTCGTTCTGCGTGATGCCGTAACGCTTAGGCAGCGTTGGCGGCCTTCTTCTGCTTCTCGCGCGCCTCGTTGGCGCGTATCTGCGACAGCGTAAGCTGCACGTTGCTGTCGAACACGTATTGCGCCGGGCGCTGGTTCGACATGTCGATCTCCGGCGCCATCGGGCCTTCGGTCCGAACGCCCTTCCAGGCGATCATCGCGGCTTGCAGCGGATGCTGCATCATCGCCTGCGCAGCAGTCGCCTCGTAGCCACAATGCGCCATGCAGTTGGCGCACTTCTCATAGCGACCGGTGCCGTAGTTGTCCCATTCCGTGGTTTCCATCAATTCCTTGAAGGTCTTGGCATAGCCTTCGCCGAGCAGATAACAGGGCTTTTGCCAGCCGAAGATGTTGCGCGTGGGCATGCCCCACGGCGTACAGTGGAACTCCTGGTTGCCGGCGAGAAAGTCGAGGAACATGCCGGAATGGGTGAGATTCCACTTCTTGCCTTTGCCGAACGCAAAGACCTTGCGGAACAGCTCCTTGGTCTTGCGGCGATTGAG
>JASHVC010000060.1 GCA_030039655.1 Xanthobacteraceae bacterium
GAAAGCATACGCAACGCCATGCTTGTCGAGCCAAGCGCGCGCCTTCTTCATCGTCTCACAGTTTTTGATGCCGTAGATGGTGATGGACAAACCTCTCACTCCCACTCGATCGTCCCTGGCGGCTTCGACGTCACATCATAGACCACGCGGTTGACGCCTTTGACCTCATTGATGATACGCGTTGCGACGGTGCCGAGGAATGTCGCGTCGAACGGATAAAAGTCCGCGGTCATGCCGTCGATCGAGGTGACCGCGCGCAAGGCAACGACGTAATCGTAGGTGCGAAAATCGCCCATGACACCGACGGTGCGCACCGGCAGCAGCACCGCGAAAGCCTGCCAGATATCATCGTAAAGTCCGACGCGGCGGATTTCCTCAACGAAGATATCGTCGGCGAGGCGGAGAATATCGAGCTTTTCGCGGGTGATGTCGCCAGGGCAGCGGATGGCAAGGCCGGGACCGGGAAATGGATGCCGGCCGACGAAGGCATCGGGCAAGCCGAGCTCGCGGCCGAGCGCGCGCACCTCGTCCTTGAACAATTCGCGCAGAGGTTCGACCAGCTCCATGTTCATGCGCGCCGGCAAGCCGCCGACGTTGTGGTGCGACTTGATGGTGACTGACGGGCCCCCGGTAAATGACACGCTCTCGATCACGTCGGGGTAAAGCGTGCCCTGGGCCAGAAACTTGGCGCCGCCGATTTTCTTCGCTTCCGCTTCGAACACGTCGATGAACAGCCTGCCGATAGTCTTGCGCTTCTGCTCAGGATCCTCGACACCCTTCAGCTCTTTGAGGAAAAGCTCCTCGGCGCCGACGTGGATGAGCGGGATGTTGTAGTGGTCGCGAAACAGCGCGACCACGCGCTCGCCCTCGCCGAGCCGCAAGAGACCGTGGTCCACGAACACGCAGGTCAGCTGATCGCCGACGGCCTCGTGGATGAGCACGGCGGAAACGGCGGAATCGACCCCGCCCGAAAGACCGCAGATCACCTTGCCCTTGCCGACCTGGCGGCGGATTTTTTCGATCGCCTCATCCTTGAACGCACGCATCGTCCAATCGCCGGCGCAGCCTGCGATCTTGCGCACGAAGTTGCGCAGCAGCGCCGCGCCTTGCGGCGTGTGCACGACTTCGAGATGGAACTGCGTCGCGTAGAATTTGCGCTTGTCGTCGGCGATCATGGCGAACGGAGCGTTCACCGAGGTGCCGGTGGCCGCGAAGCCTGCGGGCAACTTGGTGACGCGATCGCCGTGACTCATCCACACTGGGTAGCGCTGGCCGACTTCCCATATGCCTTCGGTGAGCGCCGAACGCCGTGTCACCTCTACCTCGGCGCGGCCAAATTCGCGGTGATGGCCGGCCTCCACCTTGCCGCCGAGCTGCTGCGCCATGGCCTGCTCGCCATAACAGATGCCGAGCACGGGTACGCCGGCCTGATAGATCGCCGGCGGCGCCAGCGGCGCCTCCTTGTCGAGCACGGAAGCCGGGCCGCCGGACAGAATCACACCCCTCGGCTTGAATTCGCGGAGCGCCGCTTCGGCTTTCTGGAACGGCACGATCTCGCAATACACGTGCTCTTCGCGCACGCGCCGCGCGATCAGCTGCGTCACTTGCGAGCCGAAATCGATGATCAGAATCTTGTCGTGAGTCGCCATAGCGGGTTTTATGGCAACGGCCTCAGCGTGTCGAGTTCCCACCAGCGATGTCATGAAGTGCGCCGAATGAGGCTGACGAAAAACCCGTCGGTATCGGTCCGGCGCGGCGTCATCAGCAGTCCTTCGGCGGAGATAAGCGCGGCGCGGGCGAAAAGATAGGCGCGCTCGCCGAGCACCTGCGTCGTTTCGGCCGGCTTTTCCACCGAAAATCCTGGATGGCGGTCTAGAAACGCCCGCACTTGGTCGCCGTTTTCCTCCTCGATGACCGAGCAGGTAATGTAGGCGACGCGGCCGCCGGCCTTGACCAGCGTTGCTGCACGATCGAGCAGCGCCGCTTGCTGTTTTACGCGTTCGGCCAGCGCTCCCGGGCGCACACGCCATTTTGCATCCGGATTGCGCCGCCAAGTGCCGGTGCCGGTGCAAGGCGCATCGATCAGGACGAGATCGGCCCTGCCGTTGAGATCAGCGACCATGTCGGCTTCACCCCGCGGCGTGCGCACCTGGATATTGCGCGCGCCTGCCCGCGCAATGCGTTCGTGAATCGGCACGAGCTGCCGCTTGTCGATGTCGGTCGCGTAGATCTGGCCGCGGTTTTCCATGGCCGCCGCAAGCGCCAGCGTCTTGCCGCCGGCACCGGCCGCGAGATCGACAACCTGCTCGCCGGGCTTGGCGCCGGCGAGCAGCGCCGCAAGCTGGGAGCCCTCGTCCTGAATCTCAATTTCGCCCTTGCGGAACGGCGGCTCAGCGTGGATCGCCGGGCTCTTGGCATCGGCAGAAAGCCGAACGCGCAGACCAACGGGCGACCATCGCGTCGGCTCGGCATTGAGATGCGCAAACTTCGGCAGAATGTCCTCACGTTCGGCCTTCAGCGTGTTGACCCGCATGTCAAGCGGCGCCCGCGTCGCGAGCGCCTCGCCTTCGCCGGCCCTGTCGTCGCCAAACACGCGCGTGAGGTGCGGATCGAGCCACTCGGGATAGTCACCCGCGACGTGTGCGGGCGCGTTCGCGAGCGTGTCGGAGGCGAGCGCTGCTTTCTCGGCTTCGGTCAGTGGCGCAGGCGCGAAGCGCGCGCCACTGCAAAGCTCCGTGATGGCCGAAAGTTCGAGGCCGCGCTCCCGGCGCAGCATGCCGATGAGCGCCGCCCGCGGCGTTGCCGCGCCCATGAGCCAAGCGGAGGAGGCCTTCCGGCGCAACGCATCGTAGACCAGACCCGCAATGGCGGCGCGGTCAGAGGAGCCGGCGAAGCGATGCGAGAGGCCCCAATCCTTGAGCGCATCGACCGCCGGGCGCCGCCGCGCCTCAATGTCCGCGAGAACCTCAATGGCCCCGGATAGCCGCGCGGCGGGCGTCATGGCTGCGCCGTAAGCAAAGCCGCGATCATGTCCTCGCTTTATTTCTTCGCGCGCTTTAGGGCAACAGTCCGCTTGGCTCCGGGGGTTTTATGTCCGCGCACTTGCTTGCGCAGACTTTGGACGGCCTCCGCGAGATCGTGAACGTGAATGCCTTTCGGGCATTTACCGGCACGAACGCTTTTCAGCATGCGCATCAAGAGATCGTCGTCGTGCTCGTCGCGATACGGCTTGAGATCGAGGTCCTTGGGCACTTTGGTCAGCCGCTCGCCGCCCATGTGCTTGACGTACTTCTGCATGAAGCGGTCGTACGCATGCCACTCGACGCCTGCTGCACGCACCGCAGCCTCCTCGGCCCGCGTGGCAATCTGATGCGCGTGCAGATAGTGCAGGCCGAGTTGATCGATCAGGGTCTTTTCAACTTCTTCGTGAAGGAGGAGAAAGCGATCGGTTTCGATAATGCGACCCCGAAATTTGAACGACTTCGGCATGTGGCGATCGATGTAGATCGTCTTGCCGTCAAGGCTGTAACCGGCCAGATAGGGGATGTCGTGCTTGCGGTCCAGTTTCTTGACACGCCGCACAACAGCGTCGAGCGCGCGGTCCATCATCAGCGATGAAACATACCATTCGGGAAGCCGTAGCCTTTCGTGCGGCGCGGTCGGATGACAGAATTCAAGCGGCATGGCGCGCTCCCCTTAAGTGCCGGTCAACACCACAGTGTTGGTCAAAACTTGAATCATGAAAATCAGCCACATGACCGCAAGCACCACGGCGGAGGCCCCAAATAGGGGACCCCGTGTGCTCACGTTATTGCTGGTCACGTGGACATACGCGTGGAGCAGGCGGAACAAAACAAATATCCACGCCAAGATGACGAACAGAATGCCGGCGTGATGCGTAAAATACGCCAAGATCGTCAGCACGTAGAACAGGACCGGCAGCTCGAGCTGATTGGCATATGCATGTGCGACCTGCCGAGTGCCTGCCGGCCAGTTTGGTTCGCGCAGCGCAATGTCCTGCGGCTTCGCGGCCCCCGAACGTAAATCGCGAACGCGCAGCGCTGCGGCCCAGAACACAAGCCCGAAGGTGAGAATCACCTCAACGAACAGCGGCAGCAAGACGGCACGCAGTGTCATGGACGTGTCCCCCGGCTAGGCCGAATCGAGTCCTATTATGGCTTCACTTGACCGTAAGTGGCGGCCTTCACAGCTTCACGCTGATGGCCGTTTCGCCGTCCTCGTCCAGAAGCGCGCTGCGCCAGGATTTGCCGTCGAACAGCGCCTTGCGCACAGCTTCCGCCGTACCGCCGTGATTGAGGTTGGCGGTGATCAGTGTCCCGCCGGTGCGCAGGAGCCCACGCAACGTCTTGTGCATCGCCGGTGACGGCGTCTGCCCGTCGAAGAACGCAACGTCGTAACCGGGATCGAGCGTCGGCAAGATCGCGGCGAAGTCGCCCTCATGCACGGTGATGCGATGGTCCATGGACGCGCCCGCGATATTTTCCCGCGCCAGCCGCACGTGTTCCGGGTCGCGCTCGATAGTATCGACGGTCGCGTCGCGCGCGCCGGACGCGAAAGACAGCGCCGTGTAACCGAGCGCCGTGCCTAACTCCAAGATTCGCCGCGCGTTCGCTGCCGCCGCGAGCGCCGCCAGCAGCGGGCCGTTGTCATACGGATAGGCACTGCAGCCGTGCCGACCCCGATGCGCATTAGTGGCGGCACGAATCTTGGCGTAAGGGTCGGTTGCCGCACCAGCCATCGAACTGACCTACGTTCGACTTGGATAGTTCGGACTCTCGCGCGTAATCGTCACGTCATGCACATGGCTCTCCCGCAAGCCGGCGCCGGAGATGCGCACAAACTCGGCCTTGGCTTGGAAATCGGCCAGATCTTTGCCGCCCACATAACCCATAGCGGCACGCAGCCCGCCGACCAGTTGATGCAACACATTGGCGACCGGCCCCTTGTAGGGTACCTGGCCTTCGATGCCTTCGGGTACAAGCTTGAGCGTGTCGCTGATCTCCTGTTGGAAGTATCGATCGGCCGAGCCGCGCGCCATGGCGCCGATGGAGCCCATGCCGCGATAGCTTTTGTAAGATCGCCCCTGATACAGAAACACTTCGCCCGGCGTCTCGTCCGTGCCGGCGAGGAGTGAACCGACCATGGCGCAGTCAGCGCCGGCGGCAATGGCCTTGGCAAGATCGCCGGAATATTTAACGCCGCCATCGGCGATGACCGGCGTGTCGGATTTTTTCGCTACGTCCACCGCGTCCATGATCGCGGTAAGCTGCGGCACGCCAACGCCCGCAATAACACGCGTAGTGCAGATCGAGCCGGGCCCGATGCCGACCTTGATGGCGTCAGCACCCGCATCGATCAACGCCTTGGCGCCTTCGGCAGTTGCGATGTTGCCGGCGACCACCTGCACGGCGTTCGATTGCCGCTTGATTCGCGTTACCGCTTCAAGCACGCGCTTGGAATGGCCATGGGCGGTGTCGACAACGACGAGATCGACGCCGGCATCGATCAAGGCTTCGCTGCGTGCGTAACCGGCTTCCCCCACGCTCGTGGCGCCAGCGACACGCAGCCGGCCTTGCTCATCCTTACAGGCGTTGGGATGCGTCACGGCCTTCTCGATGTCTTTGACGGTGATGAGGCCGACGCAGCGATAATCGGCATCGACGACCAGAAGCTTCTCGATGCGGTATTGGTGCAGGA
>JASHVC010000763.1 GCA_030039655.1 Xanthobacteraceae bacterium
AAGCGCGCTGGTGCACGCTTGTCCGGGTCACTGGGAGCTTGACGGCGACCCTCGGAATGGAACCCTGAATTGGGTGGCCGGGCAAATGTGGCCCGAAGAAGCACAAGCGAAAGATTTTAGCGTAGAGATCAGACGCAGGTACGACGCGGAACAAGCCTGCGGCTAGTTTGAGAAAATGCCGCTCAATGTTCATAGCATCAAGCTTAGAACTACTTTCTCGGCGATCAAAATATCGTTTTTTCTCCGTCAGAAAAGCAAAGAAGCATCGGCAGTTAAAATTCGCTGTGACACAAAAAATACGACTCCTATAGCAGCGCGGCGGAGCCAAGCATGACTTCAATTCCCAACCGATTGATACGATCAACTTTCGCCACGTTAAAAACCGCGATCAAATCGAACAAGCGGCTACACTCACTCCTTTATGACGTGGACAACGCCAATCAATTTGAAAGTCTCACCCGGCACGAACTGCTCCTTGGCGATTGCACGCGGCTAGATGCATATGCAGCGGGTATCCGGCGGGCTGTAAAGCCACAGGACGTAGTCGTCGATCTCGGCTGCGGCACCGGTATCCTGTCGATGTTTGCGGCGCAGCGAAATCCCAAAAAGATTTTTGCCATTGATCACAGCCACATCGTTGAGCTAGCGAAATGCCTCGCCGATCACAATGGCGTCACATGCATCGATTTTGTGCGGGCGAACAGCCGGGATTTTTCACCGGATGGAAAAGTCGATGTCATTATTCACGAGCAAATGGGCTCATTTTTGTGTAACGAAAATATGCTTGAGAACTTGATGGACTTAAAGAAACGGATTTTGAAACCAACCGGCAAGATCGTCCCCGCAAAACATGAACTTTATCTAGAGCCGGTTTGTCTCAAAAAAGAATACCGATTCCCCTTTATATGGGAGAACAATATTCACGGCGTCGACTTTTCAGCATTGAAAGACGACGAATTTTACAAACGGATGGATGTGAACCGCAAGGCGGGCAATAAGGTACAAAAAGACTCGCGCACACAGTGTGGTGCGCTCGAATATTATCTCTGCAAGCCGGAGCCGATGCTCAAGATCGATCTCAACAGCGTGGATTCGGCGGACGACATTCCAAAGTCTTTTACTAGCCGCAAACGCGTGGTCCGCTCAGGCGCCTGCGACGGGATCAGCATATATTTTAAAACGATATTTGACGAGGACATCAGTTTCGACACGGCTTTAGATAGCCCAAAAACAGGTTGGTGGCCGCCGTTTTTCCGCATCCCACGGCAGAAATTCGAGACGAATGATGTCATCATGCTGACGCTTCGGGTCGATAATTGGCATGACCAAGGGAGTTGGTCGATCAACTTTCAATGAGTCGGTTTAATCAAAGAAAGGCCGCAGTGGTCGCACGTTGCAAGCAAAGTGGCCTTGCAACTTCAGCAGCGCGCTGACAGAGACGCTCCGAATGAACCCAATGTCCGCTAATGGCACGAAACGTCGCTTCACCGCGACGCACAGTTTGACGCTCTTTGGGGCACAACGGACATTCGTTCAATTGCGTTTGCAGCAACCTGACCTACGCGCCAGTGGCGTGGAGATTCTCTTCGAAGAAAATCTTCGAGAAAGGGTGTTTCAGGGGAAGCAGGTTTATTTTCACGACCCTGACAGTAACGTAATTGAACTGGTCGCATCGGAACGCATCGGTCAGGGTTTTGGCGTCGACAACGTGCCCGAAAGGAAAAGCCACTTCGTCAACAAACCTCCCGGCGCGTAGGCATCGTGGCGATTGTGCGCCACAGCAAATGTTCCGGCTTATATGACGAAATGGGTCTCAATCGTGAAATTTGCAGCGGCAGCCCGTCTCGACGACGCGCGGATGATTTGCCGTGTGATTTCGACGACATCGGCCTTAAACGCGTCCCTGTCCGGATAGACGGCCGTGGACCTCCGCCAGTCGAAACGCTGCGAGACCCGGTCGGAGCTCAGGACGGTCGCCTTGACGGGCGTTTTCGCAACCTTGGTTGAGAGCTGATATTCCTGGAGCGGCATATTGCGAATGAGCGGCAGCCGCTCAACGACCGGCCGTCTATCCTGATGGCGGTGCCAGGCGCGCCGAAGTTCTACTTGGCGCGAACCGGCAGCTGCAAGCTGACGCACAGCACACCGCAAGCCAATGCCAAGCGGTTTGGTCTTAGTGGGAAGCGCCAAAGCCCACTCGCCCTCAAGAACCCCTAATGAACAAGGCTGGAATCGTAAAACCTCCCTAGATCGGTCCCGCCTTCAATGTCTCCGTCGCGCTTGAGAATGGCTAAATAGTTTTCGACCCCGCTACCGTCGACTGCTCCTACCGGATCAAAGGCGTGCAGCTTGGCGAAATAGTCATAGGTGTCAGCCACGTCCTTGGGATCGGACTTCAGGTAGGAAATCAGAATCGAAATCGCTTCGTCGCGATTGGTTCGGTCATAGAACCAGTCGACACCTTTTGCATACGCGGCAAGGAAGCGCCTGAGGGCATCTTTGTTGTTCTGCGCCCAATTCAAGTTGGCTGAATAAGTAGAGAACGGAAAATTCTTCGTATAATTGGCTGACAGCCCCAAACTGATGTAGCCGTCGCGACGCGCTAGGAAATTGAACGGCGGAAACAGGATTGTCGCCGCAACCGAGCCGCTCGTCAGAGCAGCAAAACGAGCAGCGGTCGAGCCAGCGAATACATAGTCATACTCGCCGCGGCCGAGCCCGTTCGCCTGTGCCATGTCCTCGAAATATAGTCGCGTGATATCCTTCGCACCACCAATCATAACGGTCTTCCCGCGTAAGTCGGCCCACGATTTCACTGAGCGCGCCCCGACTACCTCGTAGGGCGAAACGCCCACGCCAATGCGCACGAGGCGAGTGGGCGCGCCCTTGTCGGCTGCTCGTAACGAGTCCGCGAGCCCCGTGGTCCCGAGATTGAGCGAACCGGCTGCAACCTGCTGCATCACGGCCGCGCTCGATTGAGCGCTCACCCATTCAAGCGCGAGCTTCTCCTGCTCAAGAAAACCCTTTTTCTCGGCAATGTAGAGCGGCCACTCCAACGTGTTGCCGATGCCTACGGTGCCGATGTTGATTGTGGCAGGCTGAGCGAGCGCCTGCGAGGCAACGACAACCGAAAGCACGACTGCGGCAATACCTCGTCTGACAAATAACATGATGGCACCTCCGCTGCTCTGGTATTTGTTGGCGGCTCATCACGCGATTACAGCAGGTTCATCCCCTGAATCAACGATGTTCAACCTTCAATTTGGCGTGACACCTCACTGGGGGCACCAGGCAAATTCAGGGGCAAGGGCCCAATCGTCCTTTCTCTTTATCCCTTGTCAAAGCCGCGCGACGAGCGCCGCGCCGAACAACACCCGCGGTCGCACGTTCTGTTCGGCAGCGACTTTCCGTTTTCTCGGCATCGAACGCCGGTGAAAGACGTCGGGGTCGCGATCGTAGGCTTTGAAAAGTTTGACGGCTGGAATGGTGCGATGGGGCGGGCGATCGAAAGCGAGCCCGTGTAGGACTGCAGCTTTTTGCCAGCTGGACGGCGGTAGACACCTTCGTCTCTGAAATACACGAAATCCTGTTTGCCGAACCGACCCTCGCCCTGAATCCCCGAAGTCATGGGTTTTTGGCAGCGGCACTGCAATGCCGAAATTGGGACAGGTCTGGATTCTCTGACCGTTGTAAGTAGCCGCGATCCGCCACGGAATTTTTTGCAAGTTGCGCCCGGTCAGAACCGGTATTCGTCACCTCACGCGCAATGATCGGGTGATGTTCCCTTTCGACGGCCACCCGTACATTATTCCCCAATCGTACCCGAACCGACCACTGTGGAAAAGTCGGATGAGGTCGCAACAGGACGATCTCCTCGCGGGCATGGAATTAGAGTTCTGCCCAATCGATCGTCGCGCGGCTCCGATAAGGGATAGAGAGAGAAAGGACGACAAAGGCCTCGCGCGCGAGTCCTTGGATAAAGAGAGGAGACTGAGCTTAAGGCGCGCGAGCGAATCTGTTCTGCGGCTTGGGCAAGCCGAGATGGTCGCGCAACATGGTGCCCTGATAGTCTTTGCGGAACAGACCGCGCTTCTGCAATTCCGGAATGACGAGGTCGATGAAGTCGTCGAAGGCTTCGGGGAAATGTGCGGGGAGCAGCGTAAAGCCGTCGACGGCGCCGTTCTTGAACCATTCCTCCATGAAGTCGGCGACCGTAGTGGGGCTACCGCAAACCAGGGGGTAACCCCTCGCCACCGCGATCTCGTTGTAGAGATCGCGCAGCTTGAGGCCCAATCGCCTGGCCTTCGACGACGCGACTTTGTTGTAGCTGTGCATCAGGTTGGACAGCGGCAAATCGGGCACCGGGCCGTCCAGCGGAAACTTTGACATGTCGTGGCCAAAGCGGCGCGACAGGGTCCGCATCGCGCTGGTCGGATCGACATATTCCATGAGCTGCGCGAGCTTGGCGCGCGCCTCCTCGTCGGTGCGCCCGACCACCGTCACCAGGCCCGGCATGATGTTGCAGTGTTCCGCGCGGCGGCCGAAGGCGAAAACTTGCTCCTTTACGTCGTCATAGAACGCGCGGCACTCGTCCTTGTCGAGCTGAACGGAGAAGACGACTTCGGCATAGCGCGCCGCGAGCTGCCGCCCGCTGGTCGAAGCGCCAGCCTGCACGATGATCGGGTGCCCCTGCGGCGCCCGCGTCAGATTGAGCGGGCCCTTGACCGAGAAATGTTTTCCCTTGTGGTCGAGCACATGGACCTTGCTGGGGTCGTAGTACTGGCCGGTTTCCCTGTTCAGGATACGGGCGCCGTCTTCCCAGGAGTCCACAGGGCCTGCACGACGTCGACGAATTCGGTGGCGATTTCGTAGCGAAGATCATGCTCCGGCAAGTCATCCTGTCCGAAATTCTGCGCCGCTTCGATCAACGTCGTGGTGACGACATTCCAGCCGGCACGCCCGCGGCTGAGATGATCAAGCGAAGAAAATTGCCGGGCGATGTTGAAAGGCGCGGAATAGCTGGTAGACGCCGTCCCGACGAGGCCGATGTGGGACGTGACACTCGCCAGCGCTGAGAGG
>JASHVC010000764.1 GCA_030039655.1 Xanthobacteraceae bacterium
TCCTTGTTCATCACATTGCCGACGGCGTGCACCGCGGCGGTGAAATTGTTGTGGGACGCGAGCGGGACGGACGCGACTGTGGCGGGATTGTTGATGAGGCGAAGGGTTCGATCTTTGATCGGCAGTACTCTGGCGATGGACGCCAAACCGCCATCGATTTCTTTGGTGAACACGTCTAGGCCTGACCAGCCCGCGACGCCGAGGGCGTAAATGGTGGTTTCGCCTTTGGGATGCGGGGCCAGCCGAGCGACCTCGGCCTGCAGCAGCCCCGCCTGAACTTGGTTGACGCGTCCGATATCCGCACCGGCTGCCTGCGCGCCCTGGCCATAGCTCGCGACGTACTTGGCGCGCAGAAACTCCCACCAGTTCGCGTCGCGGACGTCGAAGTCGCTCCCGGCAAAGACCGGCACGTGCGGCACCAGCGCGTTTGCGGCAAATAAAGCGACCCATAAGGCAGCGACGCGACCGATCCGTCGCGGCAAGGCTTCTTGCTGGACGCTGCCGACGACGCACGCCATGGCGCCGATCCACCAGATGATTTCGGCGCCATAGCCCGCCGGGCCGATGTAGGTGCTGTTCCAAAACTCGTTCGATCCAAATTTGGCTGCAAGTAGCGGTATCGCGAGCCTGATGCCCGTGGCCGCGATATCGGCGAAGACCGAAAGAGCAAACATGGCCGCGAGCGCAGTGATACGTCCGCCCGGCCGCACAAATAATCCGGCGACCGCCAGCTCGATGGCGAGCACGGCGGCGAGAGCATTGAGGCCGTAAGGGTTGAAACCGCCGGACACGCCAGTGCCGAGAAACTGCAGCCCGATGCGAACGGCGGCCAGCAATACGGTCCAGCCCAGCAGGCTCGGCAAGTCCACAAGCGCCGTGTTTGGCGTCGTTCGCCAGAGCGCCGCTCGTGCCGCGAGCCTATACACCGACCACACGCCGTGTCTCTTTCGCCGCCAGGATGGCGTCGATGCTAGCTTGGCGCCGAGAAAAGCAAAAGCTGCACCTTACGTGCGACGCGCGATGTTGACTCGGACTGCGTGGACCTCGGCCGGTGGCTTATGCTCCCAGGGCCTCGCATAGGTGAGTACGACGCTGGCGGTTCCGCGGGCCCTGGCCTCGATCTCCCAATGGTGCCACCCGGGCGCGCCGATCAAACCGCTCTGGCCGGCTTGATAACCGCGATCGATCACGCGGACGATGGTGAGGTTGGTGCTTTGCTCGGTGTTCAGCCGCCACTTGAATCCCGTCGATGGATTTTCTCGAAGCACGATCGTTGTGGAGGTGCCCGGCGACAGTGCGACCGTCTGGGTCGTTTGCATTTGCGCCTGAGCGGGAGCCGGCGCGGCCGCAGCCAGCGCAAAGAGGGTCCAAAAGACAGCGGCGGTGAGCTTTGGGTGGGAAAATTCTCTCTTCGTAGGCACCGAAATACCTGTAGACGTAGGCGCTGCCAAACACCACTAAGAGAAGGCTGCCAACTGCCGCAACTAGGCTATTTAGCCTCTCCAATCGCGCCCATGCTTGTGATGTGTGCGTCGATATTCTGGAGATTGAGGACACAGTTCTTGCGCCCATCGTGTGTGGGTTGTTGCGCAGAGGTGCCACTCGGTCCTCAGTTTCGGATCATCGTCGTCCCCTTGGACGTAGTAATCGACAGCAAAGGCATAGTCCCAGATATGAACCGTTGGCCATTCCAGCGGTCCTGCATCGGGCACCAAGGTTTCTATTGAACCAAAATCAGTGATCATCGCATTTAGATCGTCCCAGGCTGTCGAATGATGATCGACATTCGGGAACGAGGTAACAGTCGGCAGGTTTGTCGCTGGCATTGGGCTCAATTCGACAGATGATGGAACAGGGTCGCCGAAGATCGACTGTTCTAGATCATAGAGTTGATGGACAACAATTGGTATCGAAAGAACATTGAATGCAATCGAAATGATCGCAGCCCAGAAGACCGCGTGATCGAAAAACGTACGACGACTTTTGCCTTCTGGGTCCATCGCGCACCTGCGAGGTCCGCAAATAGGGCGCAGTTGACAGGAGGCGGTAAGTTTTGCGAAATGCCCCCCGGCATCAGCGCGCTAGTGATGTTCTCACCCGTATTCGACTCATATCAAAATTCAATTTGAGGCGTCTTTCAATTACAATTCTACCGTAGAGTGTTTTAGTTTATTTGATTTGGAATTTGCGTTACGAAAACCCTAATAGTTGGTTACGTCCATTTAAAAGCGCAAGAGTGGACTCCAATAATCTTAGCGCCATCTAGCGAGGTCTGGTGGTTTGGTGCTTGTGGATAAGTTACAAAATAGCAGCCGCTATAATGAGTTACTGCGCATCGAATTTTGGCGTTCGTCATGCAGGCAACGTGATAGGCTTGTGATCCAACAACCGGCGAAGCGGAGGATTCGCGACACCCGCACCGTATGATTCCGTCATGAAGTTTCTCGACGAAGCCAAGGTTTACATTCGCTCCGGCGATGGCGGTAACGGCTGCGTGTCGTTCCGCCGGGAAAAATTCATTGAATTCGGCGGCCCGAACGGCGGCGATGGCGGCAAGGGCGGCGATGTGGTCGCCGAGGCAGTCGATGGCCTCAATACGCTCATCGACTACCGCTATCAGCAGCACTTTACCGCGAAGAATGGTGGCGGCGGCATGGGCAAGGATCGGCACGGTGCCAACGGTGCCGATGCGGTGCTTAAGGTGCCGGTCGGCACGCAAATCTACGAGGAGGATGGCGAGACTTTGCTCGCCGATCTCACCGACACCGGCCAACGCGTCACGCTAGCGCGCGGCGGTAACGGCGGCTTCGGCAACGCGCATTTCAAGTCTTCCACTAATCGCGCGCCACGCCGCGCCAATCCCGGCCAACCCGGCGAGGAGCACACTATTCGCCTGCGGCTCAAACTCATTGCCGATGCGGGCATTGTCGGGTTGCCAAATGCTGGCAAGTCGACATTCCTTGCCGCCGTCAGCGCTGCCAAGCCGAAGATCGCCGACTATCCGTTCACCACGCTCAGTCCGCAACTCGGTGTGGTCGATGTTGACGGGCGCGAATTCGTGCTCGCGGATATTCCCGGCCTGATCGAGGGCGCGCACGAAGGCATCGGTCTCGGCGACCGCTTCTTAGGTCATGTGGAGCGCTGCCGTGTTCTTCTGCATCTCGTCGACGGTACGAGCGGCAACGCGGGCGAGGCTTACAAAACCGTGCGGGCGGAACTTTCAGCTTACGGCGAAGGTCTCGACGAAAAGACTGAGGTGGTGGCGTTGAGCAAGGCCGACGCCATGAGCGCCGACGACATCAAGCAGCAGCTGGCGCGGCTCAAGCGCGCGGCCAAAAAAACGCCGCTTGTGGTTTCCGCGGTGAGCGGCGCGGGCGTGAAAGAAGTTTTGCGAACGCTTCTGAAGATTATTGAAGAAGCCCGGCGTGGAGCTGACGCGCCGCGCACCCCAGACGTCGCTTGGCATCCCTGACCTAACCCATTGATTCTGCGCCGTGTACCGGTAGTCCGCA
>JASHVC010000765.1 GCA_030039655.1 Xanthobacteraceae bacterium
TCCTCGGCTGGATTGCTACGATCGTGATGGGTGCCGCTGCAATGCGTATGGTCATTCCAGGGTAGTTGTTGTGGACTTTGGTTCTGCTAAAAAATTCGACAGTGGGCTTGCGACAGAATTTCGGACGATCAAAAGGTTCTGCAGCTTAACTGCGGGACCAGGCTTCCGAAGCGCACAGTTTTCCTCCAAAAGCAATTTAAAAATACTCTCTTGGCAGCCGGGAACATTGATTTGGGTCAATGCCGAGGCGGAGGTTGAGGCGATTATTAAAAACTATTTGTTTAGTGGCGCAGGTGCGGAGCCTACGGAGTGACTGTACGTCCTGGCAGAGCAAACCGTCGGTCACGCAGTGCGGGTCGAAAGATAATGGAGTGTCAACATACTGAGGAGCACGTTTTATGGAAGATTCGCGACTCAAACTCTGGTCGCGTGTAGTGACCGAGAAGCGACACCAGCCCGAATGCTCAGGTCGCCCAAATGGGCCGCCTGACATGGCGCCGGAGCCATCAGGCGTCCCAAAAGTGCCACCTGAAACCGCGCCAGAGCCGAGTCTACCCAAGGGACCACCAGAAACGGCGCCAGAGCCGCCTACGTGGCGCGGACCCAAGCGGCAAGCGTCCGAGAATCTTAAAAGTGTGGCGATCTGCGGTCAGAGCGCTAAACGCTAAAACGCTCGAGTATTGGCCGAAGAGTTCGTCGTTAAGTCCACAAGTGGTCGCCGTGCGCTACGTTCTCTCGGCGTCGTGGCGGTTTAAATGATCCCGAGCTCGATACTCGTACCGAACTCGCGGAGTGTGGTGACGCTCTCGCTTCTTTAAGACGCGGCAGATACGCCCCCGCCTTGGGGAACAAATCGCAATTCACTGAACAGATGGTTGCGCTCATCGGTGTCGTTATTTTGCTAGGACGTGAAGCCCTTCGACGATTGTGATCAGCTCGTTGGTCTTTGGGTGCTAGAGAGCCGGCAAGAGTGGGCATTCACGGAAGCGGAAGGAAGTAGTTGGCTGCCTCCTGGGCGTGCTCGAGCGCAATACCGTGGGAGCCGCTATTTGGATGAGGATGGGAAATGGTCGAACCAAACGTCCACGATCCATCGACGGACGCGAAGATCGAGATCAATATCAGTCGTCTCGCTCAGCTGTTCAACTCACTGGACCCATCGCCGTTTCATGAGCGGGACCTGGACCAGGACGCCGAAGAATACATCGTCGGCTCAGCGGAGGAGACACCGCGACAGCGGCAATTAGAGCTTGTGGTGCATCTTCCCGCCGATCAATTGCCCGGAAGCTGCGCGCCCGATCTTGGTGAGGCAATTCACAATTATTTCGCCTATCGTCAAATGAACGAACAGCGCCGGCTGCGGCTGCTATTCCGCGATGGCCGCATTGCCCTAGTCACCGGCCTAGTATTCCTGTTCTGCTGTACCTTGATCCGAGAATTGGCGTTCTCCTTTGGGCATGACGCGATTTCCGACATTGTCGGCGAAGGCATGTTGATCATTGGCTGGGTAGCCATGTGGCGCCCGTTGGAAATCTTTCTCTATGAATGGGTGCCTGTCCGTCGCCGTTGTCGCATTTTGGCCAGGCTTGCGAAGATGCGGGTAACTATTCAGCCCAGATGATCATTATGATATCGCCGTCAAAAAATCGGCCCGGGATTTTGCGTGTCAGCAAAAACCCGGGCCACGCATTAAAGCGCAATGGTTTAGTCAAGCCGCTTTTATAGTGATCTTCTTTTCAGCCTTCTGCGCGTCGGCGCTCTTGGGCAATGTCACCGAAAGTACGCCCTTCTTGAAGTTCGCCTCGATCTTGTCGCCGTCCACCCCGTCGGGCACAGCGAAAGAGCGCTGGAACGACCCGAAGGAGCGTTCCCGCATGTAGTAGTCCTTGTTCTTTTCTTCTTTGTCTTCCTGCTTTTCGCCCTTGATGGTCAGGACACCGTTAGCGACCTTCACTTCGACATTCTTCTCATCGAGTCCTGGCAGTTCCGCCGTGACCTCGTAAGCGTTGTCGGTCTCGGCGACGTCCATGGCCGGGGCTGCCGCGACGAAAGTCGCCTCAGGACGCCGGGACGGCGCGATATCGAACAAAGAACTCGCGAACGGCCTGCGCCAGAAGCCGCCGTCAAAATCGTCAAACAGGCGATTGATTTCCCGGCGCAGACTTTCAAAGGGTTGCCATGCTTGTGGCAAACCACCCGAGGACTTCTCGGTCTTGATGGGCACTTTACTGGAAGTTTCAGCCATAACACATCCTCCGTTGTGGTTGGAAAACTGCCGCATTTAACGGCGGCGGCATCCATTGACGTTGATATGAATCAAAGACTTTTCAAGTCTGCTCAGGAAAGATTTCGGCCTTGGTTCACATGCTGGAGCAATGACGGGAGCGAGACGTGCAGACGCAGCCTAAAATCGATTTTCAAGGCCTGAAGGCCACGCCGGAAATGAAGGCCGCTATCGAAGAGCGCGTGGCCGAGCTCGAGGAGCGTTGGGGGCGCATCACGGCGTGCCGCGTCATGATCAAGGCGCCAAGCCAGCATCACCGTACCAGTGGACTTTACGAAATCCATATTCATCTTTCGCTTCCGGACGGCCGTGAAGTGAATGTGACTAGAACACCAATCGCGAACGAGCGTCATGCCGACGTCACGTTCGCCCTGAACGACGCCTTCAAACATGCGCGCCGGCAGTTGCAAGACCGCGTTCGCCGCGCTCAGGGGCAGGTGAAGTACCATGAGGCTGCCGCGATCGGTAAGGTCATCCGGATTGATCCCGCGGGCGAGTTCGGCTTTTTGGAAAGCAGCGAGGGACAGGGCATCTATTTTCATCGCAATAGCGTCGTCGAGGGGGGTTGCCCGTTTCCGCGTGGGTTCGCAGGTGACCTATACGGAGAAGATTGGCGAAAAGGGTGCGCAGGCGAGCACCGTGAAGCTCCTGCGCAAGCACAGCCTGAGGACCTAGGCAGGAGAAGGCGTTTTCAACCCACGGATTGATCGACGAATCGCGCACGCAAGTTGGGGCGTCAAGTTTGATTCAAATCAAGGTGTCACCACTCCTGAGGCCGCAGGGTTTAGCAACGAATCTTGGCAAGCGAGTGACCGAGAATCGCTGCGGAACATGCATATTCGTAGGTCCTACATGTACGATCCGGCGGGCCATCAATCATCGAATTTGCTGTTTCTCTGGCCGGCTTTTCTGGCCGCTGCCACCCGCGAAATGGCTGCGGTGGCGGCCAAGCAGTTCACCGATCTTGCCGTCGGCCCAGACGGGAAAGCAGACCGCCAACCGCAATGGACAACGCCGAATTCGGTTACGCTTGAGTTAGAGACGGTGCGGCTCCGGGATTTTGGGCGTGACGGACAAAAAGGTCCCCCGACCTTGCTGTGCGCTCCACACGCCCTGCACGGCGCGGCGATTACTGATCTCGCGCCTGGGCATAGCCTTGTCACCGCGCTGCATCAGGCAGGACTGGGCCGGCTGTACGTCACCGATTGGCGGTCGGCGAGCGGGCAGATGCGCTTTCTCGGCATCGACGATTATCTCGCCGACTTGAATGTGCTGGTGGACGAGATTGGCGCGCCAGTTGATCTCATCGGCCTCTGCCAGGGCGGTTGGATGGCGGCCATCTTCGCCGCGCGGTTTCCAGCCAAGGTCCGCAAGCTTGTCCTGGTCGGCGCTCCGATCGACACCGCCGTCGAGGCGTCGGCACTCACAACGCTCGCTGCCGGAAGTCCGCTGATGATGTTCGAGGAACTGGTCAAGCTCGGCGACGGCATCCTCCCTGGGCGTAAGGTTTTGAAATTTTGGGGGCCGGAGGCCGTGCCCGCCAAAGAGATTTGCGATCTCCTGCAATCGGACGAGCGGATCGGTTCTCCAGCTTTCGCTCAGCTCTGCACATTGTTTCGAAATTGGTATAGCTGGACGATCGACCTGCCGGGTCGGTTCTTTGTGGAATCAGTGGAAAAGCTCTACAAGCGCAATGAGCTTGCGACAGGATCCTTTGTCGCTCTGGGCCGCAAGATCGCTCTTGGAGCCGTACGCACCCCGATGTTCCTCTTAGCGGCGCGCGACGACGAATTGGTGTCGCCTGCGCAGCTATTCGCCCTGGAGAATCTAGCGGGAACTCCTGCGTACCACTTGCGCAAAGAGCTTACGTCCGGCCGCCATATCGGGTTGTTCGCCGGCAAGCGAACGCTCGAAGATGTTTGGCCTCGCATCGTCCACTGGCTGGACGATGGGACACGAGCCTCGTCATGAAAGCGACACGTTATCGCTTGTTCATGTCGGTCTGAAGGAACGGTAAGTGTCTTGAATCTTTATCTTCAATTCAGAAAGGGAGCCTTGCAATGAGCAAAGAACCGCACAGTGAGTATAAGACGAAATCGGCACCGAACCAGACTGCCGCCGAGTTCACCGCCATGGGAAAGAAGCATATTGAGGAATTCGCCAAGGTTCAGACGGAGCTCTACGATCAGGTCCGGCAGGTAAATCAGCAATGGGTGGAGCGGCTGCAATATCAGGCCAATCTGGCTTCCACGGTAGCGACCAAACTGGCATCGGCGCATTCCATACCTGAGGCCATGTCGATTTACCGCGAATGGACCAGCCAGCAGCTTGAAATGGTTGCCAATGACGGCAAGCACTTCCTTGACGATACGCAAAAGCTTATCGGGGCAAGTGCTCGGCTGCTGTCGAACAGCTGGATGTCCAACTGGACGGGTGTCAGCTCATAGGCTCTGCGCATTTTTTCGCGGATAGTCTTTGCTTGAGCTGATAAACAAAATCCTCACTCCGTACGGACATACATGCCCGGCGCATCAGCGAGAGGCGGATAGCCTGATTGTGGTGCACCCGTCGGCGGCGGTGCCGTAAGCGCGCCCGAGTGTTCGCTGAGCCAGGCGATCCATTGCGGCCACCAGGACCCGTCCTTCTGCGACGCTTCGGCGAGGAATCGGTCCGGCTCGAGATAATGATGATCTGTCCTCTTCACCGCGAGGCGGAAGCTCCGTCCGGCGTGGCCCGGTTCCGAAACGATTCCGGCATTGTGGCCGCCGCTGGTGAGCACATACGTGACTTCACTTTCAACCTGTAAGTTGATTTTATAGGTCGAACGCCATGGCGCCACGTGATCGCGCTCGGTACCAACCGCGAAAACCGGCACGTTTAAGTCGATCAGCGTGACCGGCCGACGGCCGGCGAGAAAACGGCCTTCCGCCAGATCGTTATGGAGAAACAGCGTGCGCAGATATTCCGAATGCATGCGATACGGCATTCGCGTCGTATCTGCGTTCCAGGCCATCAGGTCGGTCATCGGCTGTCGCTCACCGAGCAGATAATCATGGATCAGGCGCGACCAGACCAAGTCATTGGACCGTAGCATCTCGAATGCTCCGGCCATCTGCCGGCTGTCGAGAAAGCCTTGTTCCCACATCATGTCCTCGAGAAAGGCCACTTGGCTCTCATCAATGAACAGCATCAACTCACCGGCCTCGGTAAAATCGGTCTGCGCGGCGAACAACGTCAGCGTTGCGATACGTTCGTCGCTATCGCGCACCATGGCCGCGGCTGCGATTGATATGAGCGTACCGCCCAGGCAGTAGCCGGCAGCATGCACTTTGCGATTCGGCACTATTTGGCCAATCACATCCAGCGAGCTCATGATGCCAAGCGTTCGATAATCTTCCATGCCGAGATCGCGATCGTCCGGTCCCGGATTTTTCCAGGATATGATGAAGACCGTGAACCCTTGCTCAGTGAGATATCTGACCAGCGAATTATGCGGTGACAGGTCGAGAATGTAATATTTCATAATCCACGCAGGCACGATGAGAATCGGCTCCGGCCGCACCTTGGTTGTTGCCGGTGCGTATTGGATCAGCTCGATGAGACGGTTGCGAAACACGACCTTCCCGGGCGTAACGGCGACTTTGCGTCCAACGACGAAATTTTCCGTGCCAACCGGCTTTTTGCCGCTGAAGGCGCGCTCCCAATCCTCGATGAAATTCTGCGCACCGCGCACCAAATTGAGGCCGCCGGCGCTCAAAGTGCGCCAGAGGATTTCAGGATTGGTCGCCGGGAAGTTCGACGGCGCGACCGCATCGAGGAACTGGCGCGACGCGTACTCGACAATATCCTCGTGGTGTTTGGAAACCCCGTGCAAACCCGTTGTGGCGTTGTGCCACCATTGCTGCTGCAGCAGGAAACCCTGGTAGATGAAGTTGAACGGCCATTTGCCCCAGGCTTCGCCGGAGAAGCGGTGATCCTGTGGCAGCGGTTCGATACAGAGCGGCACCTTTTTTTCTTCAGCAGCGTAGCGATATGCATAGCTTCCAAAACGCACCGCCTTGCGGATTGCCTTGTCAGCAAGCTGCATGGACTTGCCCGGCGCAAAGACAAAATGTGCGGCCCAATCCCAATAGGCCTGAGCCAGTGCGGCTAGGGAAAGTCCTCCGGTAAAGCGCGCGATGCCGGCATGCAACGAGCGATCGATGACATTGCCGAGAGCTATTACCGTGTAAGGATCTCGTTCCTCTGGCGTGAAGATTGCCTCGACCAAGACCGATCTTGACGCGGTCTTGCCGGTCGCAGCAATCGGGGGCTTTGGCGGATTTGCCGCCGCTTCAGCCGCCGCAAATTTTTGCAAAGGCGTGCTAGGCGCGATCGCGGCCATGGACTTGTCTCCGTATTCGTTTGTTAGCATCTTCTACCCGCTCGACCACTCCATGATCTAAGTCAATCGCCTGCCATGCCGGGGCCATATCGCCCAAGGGACCTACGTACTTTCCCTTAGGGACGATATCTGAATTTTCCTAGAAGTTTCCGAGGCGTAATGGAGAATTGTGACGTCGTTATACGGGGGGAACTCCGATGCATAGCGATAGACAATTTCATGCTGGCGGGCCGCGCGCTTACGCGCGCGCCATTGCTATGGATACGCGGCACGAAAGCAATAGCATCCTGGTCAGGGTCATCTACGCGCTCGCGAGCGCGATCATTGTCCTTTGGTTGACGTATCTGTCGACCGTTACCGGAACCGTTCTAAGCAAACTGAACATTCTGCCGGAACACTTGTCTTACAACGAGACGGTCAATCGCGCTCACAAGGCCGACCGGCTTACCGTGGCGCCGTTTAACGACAGATGGAATGGCTTCGCAGCAAGTGCGATGAAACGGACCAGCGGAATCCCAGACGGCTGCGAGCCGGCCTTTAGCGGCCTTGTCAAGGTGGGCAATTTCAGCTCGAGATGCGTGACATAGAGCGGCAGACCTTTCCTCTTGACAGCACGTTTGTGACCGAACACCAGTGGGAATGTCAAAGGGGTACCGAAAATGCCGAGATA
>JASHVC010000766.1 GCA_030039655.1 Xanthobacteraceae bacterium
TCAAACCGGAGCCATGGCCGCCACCATGGGGTCGGCTGCCACGCCGGGAAGTCAGCAGGACTTCGTCGTCAATGTTGGCGATCGCGTCTTCTTCGACACCGATTCATCGGACCTTTCGCAGCAGGCACGGGCGACGCTCGACAAGCAGGCGCAGTGGCTCGGCCATTACGATCGCTACGCCTTCACCATCGAAGGCCACGCGGACGAGCGCGGTACGCGCGAGTACAACATCGCCTTGGGCGCCCGCCGTGCCCAAACCGTGCGCGACTACTTGATCTCGCGTGGTGTATCGGCGCAGCGCATGCGCACGATTTCCTACGGCAAAGAGCGGCCGGTCGCGGTGTGCGACGATATTTCGTGCTGGTCACAGAACCGCCGCGCCGTGACGGTGCTGGATCAGAGTTCGTAGCGGCAGCCTCGCCGCGGGCGCCCGGCTTCCTAATAAGGGCGCCTACGAATGTGCGGACTGGCATCTCGTGGTTAGTCACAAATTGGACTTGGGACCGGCTAAAGTGCGCTCCGCCAGTCAGCGAAAATGCCGCAGGGAATGATCCGCTCCACTTGGTTTCTTGTGATTGCGCTCGCGTGCGCGTTTTCTACGCATGCTGCGCGCGCGCAAGACGCTGCCGACCTCGTGACCCGGATCAATCGTCTTGAGGCTACGATCCGCGACCTCACCGGTCAGGTCGAGCAACTGCAGTACCGCAATCAGCAACTTGGCCAACAGGTTCAGCGCCTGCAGGAACAACTGCAAGCCGGGGCGCCGGCGGCCGCCGCTACTACGCCGCGCCCGACTGCGCAATATTCACCGCCGCCGCCAGCGCAATATTCGCCACCACCCCCGACGCAGTATTCGCAGGCGCAGCCGCAATACGCGCCACCGCCGGGACAATATTCGGCGCCGCCATCTTACCCCGCGGCCAGCGCGCCGGCGCCCGATTCAGGCCGCCATGACGCTTTCAACCCGGCGCAAAATCCAAACGCAGCGGGCGCGCCGCGTCCTCTTGGGACCAGCACAGCCTCGACCGAGCCGCCGCCGGTCTATGATCGTCCGCAATCCTCCGTCGATGCACCGGGCAGCCCCGGCGGGCCGCGTCAGGCCGGAGCGCCGCTCGATCTGTCGAGCCTGTCCGGTCCTCAAACTGGAGCGCTGCCGGGGCAGTTGCCGCCTCCGCCGCCCACCAACGCGAGCGCAACCGGCACCGCCGTGGCAACATTGCCGCCGACAAATTTGCCAAAGGACGAATATGATCTCGCTTACGGTTATTACCTGCATAAGGATTACACGCAGGCGGCCCACACTTTTGGCACGTTCCTACGCAAATATCCGAGCGACCGGTTGACGCCGGAAGCGCAATATTGGCTCGGCGAGTCTTTGTTCCAGAGTCAACAATATCACGATGCGGCCGAGGCATTCCTCACCGTATCCACCAAATACGAAACCACGGCGCGAGCCCCGGACGCGCTGTTGCGGCTTGGCCAATCGCTCGCGGCCTTGGGCGAAAAGGAAGCTGCCTGCGCTTCGCTCGGCGAGGTATTGCGCAAATATCCACGCGCTTCGCTGACTGTGAAGCAGAACGTGGACCGGGAACAGAAGCGTGTCCACTGCTGAGGAAGCAGTTCGCGACGAGGAAGCGAACGCGCTGTTCCGAGGTTTGGAAGGCTTACCAGGATTTGTGATCGCAGTTTCCGGTGGCCCCGATTCGACGGCGCTACTCGTGCTTGCGGCACGCTGGGCGAAGCGACAGAAGAAGCGGCGGCCCAAGCTCCTCGTCATCACCATCGATCATGGGCTGCGGCCGCAGGCGGCTGCGGAAGCGGCGGCGGTGAAACGTCTGGCGCGTTGCCTCGGCGTGCCGCACCGGACGCTGCGCTGGCGCGGCAAAAAGCCCGAGAGCGGTTTGCAGGAGGCGGCGCGGATCGCGCGCTACCGATTGCTGGCACAGGCAACTACGCGTGCGGGCTATGAACATGTCATGACCGCGCACACGCTTGACGATCAGGCGGAGACGGTGCTGTTCCGGCTCGCGCGCGGCAGCGGTCTCACCGGACTCGCCGGCATGGCTGTCGCATCGCCGCTGCCGGTAGGCGACAGTGGAATCTTTCTTTTGCGTCCGCTCGTGCATGTGCCGAAATCGCGACTCGTCGCGACTCTCGCAGCGTCCGGTATTGGCTACGCGGAAGATCCGAGCAACAGCGATCCACGCTTCGCCCGCGCGCGGCTGCGCGCGCTCATGCCGGCCCTCGCGCGTGAAGGACTTGATGCGCGCAAGTTGGCGCGGCTTGCGGCGCGGATGCGGCGCGCGGACGCCACCATCGAATTTGCAGTTCACGCCGCGCGCGCGGCACTCGCGCCTGGTCCTTGGCGCGCGCGCGATCCAGTAGTCTTCGACAGCGCGCGCTTTGCGCAGCTGCCGGCGGAGGTCGGGCTGCGCCTGCTCGGCCGCGCCATCGCACATGCCGGTGACGAGGGTCCGGTCGAACTTGGTAAACTTGAGGTACTCTACGAGGCTCTGAGACAGGGGCCGGGCCGCCTTCGCCAGACGCTCGCCGGCGCCTTGGTCACGCTGGCCGGAAATGCGCTTAGAATCGAGCGCGCACCCGCCCGGCGCATCGCCGCCATGCGCCGAATCAGCAAGGGGCGCTTTACGAAATAGGTTTATGCTGTTTGGCAGATTCCCTTGTTCCCGAGCGGTCCCGCGCCTACATTGCCTAGCAGCAAGGGACGTGAAGCCGTCACTATTTAGGGGCTGATAGCAGCACCGGGCTCCGCGCGATCGCGGTCAGGACCAAAGATGAACGCTAATCTGCGCAATTTCGCCCTGTGGGTCATCATTGTTCTGTTGCTTTTGGCGCTGTTCACGCTGTTCCAAGACCACGGCCGCAGCCCGAGTTCGACCGAGGTTACCTTCTCGCAGCTCCTCAACGACGTGGATGCCGACCGCGTGCGCAGCGTCGTGATCCAGGGTCCGGAGATCCACGGTGAATTTACTGA
>JASHVC010000767.1 GCA_030039655.1 Xanthobacteraceae bacterium
CCACCGCCGACATCCGGCGCGATCATGCGGATCGATTCCAGATCGCGGCCCATCAGGTCGGCCAGCGTACGGCGGCCGATGTGCGGTGTTTGCGTCCCCGACCATACGGTCAGCATGTCGGACGCGGGCTCGTGGTGAGCGAGCACCGCGCGCGTCTCCATCGCCATGCCGCCGCCGCGATGCTGCCAGAGCTCTTCTTTGAATACATGCGCGGCCCCCGCGAAGGCAGCGTCGACGTCGCCGTAGTTCAGGCGAAACGTCGAGGCGACATTTGAGTCGAGATCGCTGTGCGCACGTGGCGCGTTCTTGGCAGAAGCGGCGCGGCAGTCCGAGGCCGCCGGCAGCACCTCATATTGTGGGATCAGCGCCGCCGCCGCGTCCTCCGCAAGGTAGCGTGTGTCGGCCACCACCACGGCGACCGCTTGGCCGACGTAACACACCTCGTCGCGCGCCAGCGCCCGCTGCGTGCGCGGGATCAGCGCCGGATTGGGCAGCAGCAGCGGCAGCGGATCGTTGCGCATCGGCTCCGGCAGATCGGCCGCGGTGATGACCGCATGAACCCCGGGCATGGCCAGCGTCGCCTTGGTGTCGAAGCCGAGAAGCTTGGCGTGGGCGTGTGGCGAACGGACAAAGCAGGCGTGCAGGGTGCCGGGCAATTTCACGTCGTCGACGAAACGGCCTCGGCCGGCAAGCAACGCCGGGTCCTCCAATCGCGTCACGCGCGCGCCGAAATGTTTCACGCCCATCGTTGGCTCCCGGCTGCAGCGGTCGTGCTGCGCAGGCGCTGTGCCGCATCGAGCGCCGCTTTGACGATGCCCGCGTAGCCCGTACAGCGGCATAGATTGCCGGTGAGGGCCTCGCGCACGTCCTGTTCGCTCGGTTGGGGATTTTCCCGCAGCAGCTCAGTCAGTGTGATGAGCATGCCGGGCGTGCAGAAGCCGCATTGCAGGCCGTGATTGTCGATAAAGGCTTGCTGCAGAACTGACAGCTTGCCGTCGGGCGCAAGGCCCTCGACCGTGGTTACCTCGCAATTATTCGCCTGCACCGCAAACATCAGACACGAGCGCGCCGAGTGGCCATCGACCAGCACCGTGCAGGCGCCGCATACGCCGTGCTCGCAGCCGAGATGCGTGCCGGTGAGATTGAGTTCATGCCGCAGGAAATCGGCGAGCGTTAGGCGCGCGTCGACCACGCGCGCGTAGGACTTGCCGTTGACCGTGACTCGCGTCGGCTGCTTGCTCATGGATGCACGCTTATAGGTGCGCCCTGCCCTTGCACGCCGGCACGGCGCGCGGCGTCGTTGAGCGCGCGCAGGCTCAAAACTTGCGCGAGATGCCGACGGTAATCGCCGCTGGCATGGATATCTGAAATCGGCTCGATCAGCCATGCGGCCGCGGACGCGGTGCGGACCGCGTTCGCGTCGAACGGCCGTCCGGTCAGCCGCGCTTCGGCGGCGTCGACGCGCAGCGGCGAAGAGGCGACCCCAAACAGAGTCAGCGCCGCCTTGCGCACCTTATTGTCGGGCCCGACATCGAGCAGTGCGGCGGCACCCGCAAGCGCGAAATCTCCGTTGCGGCGGGCGAATTCATGAAAGCCATGGCCGTGGCCTTCGGGCCAGATTGGAAGGTCGACTGCAGCGATCATTTCGTCGGGCTGTAGCGCAGTCGACATATATCCGGTGGCAAAATCGTGAAACGCGACCTGACGCATGCCGCGCACGCTCGCCACGTGGACCGTCGCGTCGTAGGCGGCGCAGATCGCCGGCAACTCGGCGGCCGGGTCGGCATGCGCGAGGCTGCCGCCGATGGTGCCGCGGTTGCGTGTTTGCCGGTGCCCCACATGCCGCAGCGCCTCGCTCATCAGCGGGCAATGTTTGGCAATGTCGGCGGAGAATTCGAGGTCGCGCTGGCGCGTCATGGCGCCGATGCGCAGATGACCGTCGGTGACCGCGATACCGTTGAGCTCCTGCAATCCGCCGAGATCGACGAGATGATCGGCGATCACGTAGCGAAAGTTCATCATCGGCACGAGCGATTGCCCGCCGGCCAGAATCTTGGCGTTCGGCAGCTTGGCGAGCAGCTCGGCGGCTTCCTTGAGTTGCCGCGGCGCGTGATAATCGAAAGGAGCGGGCTTCATCGTTCGGGACGCAAGCTAGATCGCGCCCCGCTGCGGCACAATGGCGACGTGGCCGCTACCTCCTCGCCTGCGGGAACAGATAAGGAAGGATTATGCCGTCTTGATGCCCAGGTCCGCCATTTCCTTGGCGTAGGCGGCGTCCATGCGCGAGGTTTGCCCGTGCTTGGCAAGCTCGGTCGCGAACAGGCGGCGGACCTCCGGCTTCTCGTCGATATAGTCGACTTGGTCGCCGCCGATGCGGCGGCTGATCCAGGCCTTGGGCACGCCTTGCGCATTGCGGATGGCGACGCCCTCGTGCTTGAAGGCGAGATAGCGCGCCGGCGTTGCGCCGCTGTTGAAGTGCTGGTGGAACCACATGTTGGGCGGCACGATCAGGGTGCCGACCTCCCAGTCGTAGCGCTGCGGCTCCTCGCCTTCCGGCCACATCAAGGAAAAGCCCTCACCCGACAGCACGATGACGTGAGCGCCCGGCCCATGCGCGTGCGCTTTCTTGTAGGTGCCGATAGGGAACTGAGAGATGTGACTGTTCATCGAGCCCTTGGCGAGATTGAAGCGGATGTGGCCGCCGCCGGCGCCGCGCTCCGCCGCGGTGATCAGCGGAATGTTGACGGCGTCGGGCACGAAATTGGTGGTCAGCAGAAAACCTTTCTGCTCGCCCTTAGAGCTGAAATAGTCAGGCTCGCCGGAGAACCGATCCTTGAAGTCATATTTGGTGTTGAAGACGAACTCGGCGTCCTCATACAGATTGATCACCGGCGGTGCGTTGGTCACCGCGACGTAACGCACCGGCTCGCGGCCCGAGCCGTTGAAGTGCTGGTGATGGCAGTTGAGTGGAATGGCGAACAAGGCGCCTTCCTTCCACTCGAAGGTGATGCGCGCGCCGGCGTCGTTCCACACCGTGGTCGAGCCGCGGCCGCTGAGCACCATGATCATTTCTTCGTAGAGCTGCCGGTGCGGGTTGAGGCTTTTGCCCGGCGGGATCTCCATCACGTGGCAGTCGTTGGAGGTGCGTGAAGCGTCGTGATTGAGAAACACGGCGTTGCCGCCGCGGCGCGCCCACGGCTTGAGCTCGACTGTGCGAAGATTGCGCACGTAGATGGATGGCAGGATATCGAGGCCTTCGGCCTTCACCCAACGCGTATACGGCGTTTCCTTCTCGGTCTTGAATTTGTTGGCAAGGTCTTCGGAAACGACGGCGTTCTTGGCCATTAGGCTCTCTCCATTTCAACTCGTTCGTCTGCTCACAACTTTCCGGCCGCTCTGGACGATGCGTCAAGC
>JASHVC010000768.1 GCA_030039655.1 Xanthobacteraceae bacterium
TGTAGATGCCGCCGAAGATCACATCGACGTTGTCGTGCTGGACGAGCTTGGCCGCCTTGGCTTCCGCCACGCTGTCGATGGTTGCGCTGTCTTCGAGGTAAAGATCGATTTGGCGTCCCAGCAAACCGCCTTTCGCGTTGATATCGTTGATGACCATCTTCGCCACGTTGGCGTTGGCGATACCCACGAACGAAAGCGGTCCGGTCTGGTCCGCGATCACGCCCACCTTGATGGATGATTCTCTCATGGCCTTCTCCTCTGACGTGCCGAGGCCGAATGGCCCGGTTCACGTGAGCAGGATGCCGGCGGGGTGATGCCTGTACATGGGGTGGATTCCCTATGCTGCGGATATTTCACGGGTCTCTCGGCAGAAAGAAACAAGGCGGGCTCGTGGCCCGCCTTGTTCTTTCCGTCGCTTCTTCTCCTCTCGCTTCAGCGGGAGATTCCGCGGGCGGCGCTCGACCCCCAAGCATTCGGATCGACAGCCGACGGGGTATTCGCAGGCGCGATCACGTTGTAGAGGCCGGCCTTCTGAGCGGACGCGGGCCCGGTCGCGGCGTGCAAATAAGTGTAGGTCGGGAAAGAGTACGACTGCGCCAACGCCGGCGACGCGACGCCAAAGACCGCGATCACTGCAATGAGCGCGAGTCCCGACTTCTTGGTCATGGTCTTGAATGATTCGTTCATGGCATTCTCCTCTGACGTGCCGAGGCCGAATGGCCCGGTTCACGATCGGAGAATGCCGGCGAGTTACTGGCCGCACATGGGGTGGATTCCCTATGCCATGAGACCCTGTTTGAGCGCGAAGAGGTCCATGGCCGCGCGGGTGGTCATGCCGATCTTCGAATAGAGGGTTTTGGACGTGATTGTCGGCGGTCGCGCGCGCGATATCGAGCTTGCGGGGCGCTTCCTCCGCGGTGGCCGGACCGATCAAAGAAAGAGGCCGCCACCTGAGGCGACCCCTCCTCGATGTCCTTTGTTATGATCGGGGCGGTCGGCTTTCACCTCGTCACGATAAAGTCGACACCCGCCCTAAGGGCGGCGTTAGCGAAAAGCCCAGGGGTAGCCGTGCGCGATGATCTCATAGTCGAGATTATCAGTGTACCTTTCGCCATATACTCGATTCTGCAAGCCTCGTAGGGCCACCTGTTGCTTGCCGTAGTGCGACTTGTACGCGTGGGCATACGTAGCCGTACGCGCGAACGCCGGCGACGCGACGCCAAAGACCGCGATCGTCGCGACGAGCGCGAGTCCCGACTTCTTGGTCATGATCTTGAATGATTGGTTCACGGCATTCTCCTCTGATGTGCCGAGGCCGAATGGCCCGGATCACGCACGGAGGGTGCCGGCGAGTTACCGGCCGCACATGGGGTGGATTCCCTATGCCACGAGACCCTGCTCGAGGGCGAAGAGTGCCGCTCCCGCACGGGTGGTCACGCCGATCTTCGAATAGAGACTCTGGATGTGGTTGTCGGCAGTTTTGGGCGCGATATCGAGCTTGCGCGCCGCTTCCTTCGCGGTGTCGCCGGCCGCGATCAGCCGCAGAACCTCGATCTCGCGCGGCGTAAGACCCGCCAGCCGCGCGCCCGTTGCCCTGCGCGCGGGCTGGCCGGCACATGTTAGGACCGCTTCGACCGCGTCCGGGCAGAGCTTTCCTTCCTTGACCCCCGCACGCAATTTTACAGCCGCGGCGGTATCACTCACGGCGGGCCGGTAGGGGCGCGCCTCGCGCGCAGTCTGAAAGGCTTCGGCGGCGGCAAGAATACGGGCGGCAGGCGAAAGATCAGGGCTGCGCGAATTGCGGTAATAGCCGCTGCCGTCCAGCCGCTCGTGATGGCGCTGAACGAGGGAGGCCACCGCCTTGCCGTCGCCGCCCAATGACGCAAGCGCGCGTTCGCCATGATAGGGATGAAGGTGGGCCTCATCGGTCTCGCGTTCGGTGAGTGGGCCAGCGCGCATCCAAGTCGAGACCGGCACCGTCAACTCGCCGATGTCATGTGTATAGGCCGCACGCCGGACGTCGCGGATGTCGGACGCTGGAAGACCCATCTGCTTGGCCGCGGCGCCGGCAAGCGACGCTACTGCGCGCGAATGACCGAACGTGAACGGCATCCGCATGTCGATCATGTCGGCGATCGCCAAGAAAGCTTCCTCGCACGCCTCTTCGTCGAGCATGGAATGCGGTACGGGCTCCAGCGCCAGAATTGTCTGACGGTCGACCGGCCCGTCGAGACCCGCGAGCAGCTTGTCGGCATTCGAGAGGAACAGATCGACCAGCTCGGGTTCGTAGCCGCCGCCAGCGCGCTTGGCGATCATCTCCTTCATGGTCGCAAATCCATGATGGTCGAGGAGCGCGATGGCGTCCTGCGCCATCGTCACCACGCGGACCGGAAACTTCACAGCATTGCCCGAGAGACCGCGCGGTAATCCCTTCCCGTCCCAGCGCTCGTAGATCTGACCCAGACTTTCGCGGATATCCTCCGGTAAGCCGATGCGCTCCGCGATCCGCTGCGCTACCTCGCAGTGCCCGGATAGGATGGGAATGTTGACCTGCGGGCCCTCGGCAAGGCCGCGCT
>JASHVC010000769.1 GCA_030039655.1 Xanthobacteraceae bacterium
GCAATTCGTCGCGGCCGGCCGCCGTGATTTCATACACCGTGCGTTCAGGACGCTTGCCCTCTCGAGAGGTTTCGCGGGCGACAATGAAGCCCCGCGCCTGCAACAGCTCGATCACCGTATAGAGCGAACCGTAGCGCAGCTTGATGCTGTCTTCCTTGCGCCGCTGCTTGAGCACCAAGCCCATTTCATAGGGATGCATGGGCCGCTCGAACAACAGAGCGAGCACGGCAAGCGCCAGGGGGTTTGAAGGATGAGATTGCCGGGCCATCGGTTAGCCTGTCACGGTTATTCGTATGCGAATATACGGTGCAAGGTAAATCGGTCAAGAATTTTCAAAGATATATCTTGCGCTATAACACAGAAAGAGCTATCTGGCGATATATCTTTCGTACAAAGGAGAAATTGAAAGATGCATGGACATTGTCATTCCCACGGAGGCCGTCATTCCGACGAAGGCCGCTGGGCTGCGGGCCGGCGCCACCGCGGCGGCCGTTTCGGCGGCTTCGGCGGCCGTCACGGAGGTAACTTCGGCGAGGGCGGCGAGGACTTGATGCGCGCCCGCCGCATGCTCGCCCAGGGCGACCTGCGGCTGGTGGCGCTGGCGCTCATCGCTGAAGCGCCCCGGCATGGTTACGAGATCATCAAGCTGCTCGAGGAGAAGACGGCTGATTGGTACAGCCCAAGCCCGGGTATCGTGTACCCAACCCTCACCTATTTGGAGGAAGCGGGCTACGTCACCGCATCCACCGAGGGGTCGAAGAAGCTCTACACCATCACCGACGAAGGCAAGGCGTACCTTGAGGCCAATCGCGACCTCGTCAACGTGGTGCTCGACCGCCTAGCGGCACTCGGCGAACGCGTGAACCGTTGGCGCCGCGCCGCGCGCGGTGACCGCGAGGATCGCCGCACCCTCCCACCGCTGGTGGAGGCTGCACTCGATCATCTCCGCGCCACGCTCAGCAAGCGGCTCGATGATGACGCCGAGGCGGAAGCGCGCCTGGTCGAAATCCTGGTCCGCACCGACGCCGATCTACAGCCGAAGAGCTAACCAGCCTCGCGAAGCGGAGATGAAGCAATCGCTTCGCTCCGCTCGCAGGGACCTTAAGCGTTGCCGAGATCCGGCGTGCGAACGTGCTCCGGCCGGATACCGATGCCGAGCAACAAGGCCGGGATTCGGCGAAGCACCGGGAAGACTCCAAAGAGCTTAAAGAAGATTGGCGGCGTCGGCCGCTGCTGACTCTCCAGCACGCGGCTGATGACCCGCCTCTGGATGGTGAGCTGGAGCCATTGGGTGAAGCGCACCGGTAACGTGCGGCGCTCTTGGATCGCCTGAAGGTCGTTGTCCGTGACCTTCCGGGCTCGCAGCGGCACGGCAAGCTGGTTGGCCGCGGCAACGGCATCCTGCACCGCCATATTGATGCCGACGCCGCCGATCGGCGACATGGCGTGCGCCGCGTCGCCGATACAGATCAGACCCGGCCGCCACCACTTTTGCAGCCGGTCGACCGTCACGCTGAGGAGCTTTATGTCGTCCCAGCTTTTCAGTTCGCCGATGCGATCAGATAGAAACGGCGACATTTCCAGCACGCGCTTGCGGAAGGCCTCCAGCCCCTCCGCCTTCACGCGATCGATGCCGCCCTTCGGGATCACATAGGCGCACTGCCAGTAATCGCCCCTTTCGAGCATGATCATCATCTTGCCGGCTTCGACATGTCCGAACGTGTCCGCGCTATCGGTGTCCTTATGCGACAAGCGGAACCAAAGCACGTCCATCGGCGCGCCGTAATCGTCGCTTTTTAGCCCGGCTTTCTCTTTCACCGTCGAATGCCGTCCATCACAGCCGACCACCAGATCGGCACGAATTGTAAGGACGCCTTCCGGAGCATTCGCGCGCAGCCCAACGATCCGGCCGCCCTCTTCGATCAGTTCCGTCGCCTCCGTCTTCATGTGCAGATCGAAGGTCTTGTAGCGCTTGCCGTGCTCAGCCAAAAAATTGAGAAAATCCCACTGCGGCATCATCGCGATGTATTTGCAGCGAGTCGGCACATGGCGGAAATCGATCATCTGCAAGTGCTCGTCGCCGATTTGGGCTGTGAGTGTCTCGAGCCTTTGGTGCGGGAGCTTAAGGAATTCGTCGAGCAGGCCAAGCTCGTGTATCAGCTCCAGCGTCGCGGGATGCACCGTGTCGCCGCGAAAGTCGCGGAAGAAATCGGCGTGCTTTTCTAGAACGACGACGTCGACGCCGGCACGTGCCAGCAGGAAGCCAAGCATCATCCCGGCCGGACCGCCGCCGGCGATGCAACACTTCGTCGTAACGGAAGAATCCGGCATTGCGATTCAGCCTCGTCTGCAGGCACCTTGCGCCAACAACCCGGACGGTTCAATGTCGCCGCAACAACACTAGTCGAACGCAAATCGCACCGCGCGGGTTCCTGGTCAGCCGATCGTAGCGAGCCCCGCGCGACAAGGGAGGAACGATGTTCTCCAAGATCAATCACGTTGCCATCGTCAGCGACGATTACGCCAAGTCCGCGCTGTTCTACCAGGCGGTCTTCGGCATGCGCACCTCGGACAAGACACGCGTCAGCCGCGCGCAAACGGTGGGCGATGGCTATGTGGGCCTCAACATCAATCCGCGCCGCGCGGGCCGGCACGCCGGCCTCGACCATTTCGGCATCGAAGTCGAAGACTCCGAGACCGCATTCGAACGCATGCGGGAAAAATATCCGAGCGTGAAGTGGCTCAAGCGCCCCTCCAACCGCCCGTTCGCTGGCATTTCCACGCACGAT
>JASHVC010000770.1 GCA_030039655.1 Xanthobacteraceae bacterium
ATCGCTCCGGTCGCCCGTATGGTCGAGGCAGGCTGCCGCATCGCTATCGGCCTCGATTCGAGCGCGCTCGACGACGACGACGATGCCCTCCGGGAGCTGCGGCTCTGGCACCTGATGCATGTCGGCAATGGATTCAAAGTCGCAGTCGACCGCGAGCAGACATTGCGGGCGGCGTTTGCCAACGGCCGGTTGTCCGTGACCAATAAGAATGACGGCGGCGCCATCTGTGCAGGCGCGCCAGCCGACCTTTTACTGCTTGACTGGGCTGCCATCGATGAGGACCGGCTGCGCGAGGACATCGACCCGCTGGTGCTGGTGCTCACGCGCGCAACGGCGCGGCATGTCCGTGAATTGATCGTCGGCGGCCGCACTGTCGTGAAGGACGAATCGGTGGTCGGCGTCGATGCCGAGGCCGCGCGTGCCGAGGTTATGAGCCTAGTCCGGCACGCCATGCCCGACAAAGCATCACTGGCCACGACCATTCCCCTGCTGGAGCAGGCCATCGCCAAACACTATGAGCCCAATCCGACGTGCTTTTGACTGAGCGCGCCGATGCTTCAGCGCCTGGAGCTCTATGCACCGGGCAGCAATTTCGGCGGCGGGCAAACGAAAGTGCGGCGGCCCCTTTTTATTCCGAACAGCGGCGGCACGATCTCGGCAACGGCCGCTGTGGGATCTTTGCAGTCGAGCACCACGAAATCGGCCGGGTTGCCGACCTCTATCCCGTAATCGCGAAGGTTCATCAGCTTCGCCGGCAGCGTCGTCACCATCTCAAGACACGATGCCAAATCAGCCGGCCGGCCGATCTGCGCAATGTTGGCGTAGAGGTTTGCCATGCGCAGCAATGAGCAGTCGCCGAACGGCGTAAAGGGATTGAGAATATTGTTGCTGGCGATCGAACAGACAACGCCGGACTCGAGCAGTCGATGCGCCGGGGTAACGCCGCGCGGAATATTGTGATCGCGATCCCGCCCCATGAGAAAGAGATCGGTCGCCGGCAGCACGGTCACGGCCACACCCGCATCGGCGAGGCGCTTGGCCATCGCCGCAAGGCGCGCGGGTTCGAGCGCCGACAGCTTGGTCACGTGACCGACGGCAACCCGCCCGCCCCACCCTAACTCCTCGGTTTTCCGACAAACTTCATCGAGATTCATACGCGACGGATCGAGATCGAAGTCGAGATGAAAGTCGATGTCGCAATCGAACCTTTGCGCGATCGCGAAGATACGTGCGATGTGTCCGTGCGGATCGGTGTCCGTGTAAGGACAGCCACCGATCAGGTCCGCGCCCTGCTCACACGCCTCGACCAACAGTTCTTCAGTACCAGGATCGTTGAGCAGTCCCTCCTGCGGAAACACGCAGATTTCAAGATCGATCGCCCAAGCGTAGTCGCGCTTTAATCTGCGAATGGCATGAAAGCCACGGAGACTGACGCGCGGGTCGACCTCTACGTGGGCGCGCATGCGCGTCGTTCCCTGCAGAATCGCCTTCTCCAACGTGCGCCGTCCGCGCGCATAGATGTCATCCTCTGTGAAGGCGCGCTTGGCCGCCGCCACCGCGGCAATCGCCTCGGCAAGCGTGCCTTCGCGCACAACACAGCGGTCGAGAATGCAGGACTTGTCGAGGTGGATATGAGTTTCGACGAAACCGGCGACTACAAACCTCCCGTCGATGTCCTCGCTCGGGGCGTCAGCATCGAGGCGCGGCGCAATCTCGACAACGCGGCCCCCAGCCACGCCGATATCTACGGTCTGCGGTTCACGCGCATCGATCCGCGCATGTCGCAAGATCAAATCAAGAGCCATGAGCCTTCAATATTCTGCGCATACGTGAGGCAGTGGATTTGCCACAATGCAAAAGGTGCCCGTCAATTCGGTACTTCCTGTCGATGGCATGATGCTTGCAGCTATGAATTTACTACGCGCGGATAGGGCCTCAAAGGAGAAGACATCATGGCGTTGACCACATTCAACCGGCGCACGTTTCTGAAGGCGAGTGCGGCGTCGCTGCTGGCCACGGGATCGGCAGCCACAGTAGCGCACGCGGCCGAGGCCATCATCGGTATCGTCTATGTCGGACCGCGGGACGACTTCGGATGGAACCAAGCCCATGCCGTCGCGGTGTCGGCGCTTAAGAGCCTTCCAGGCGTGAAGGTGACCGAGGAGGAGAACGTCCCGGAGACCACTGCCTGCGCCAAAACCATGGAATCCATGATCAACTTGGACAACGCGAACATCATTCTCGGCACTTCTTTCGGGTATTTTGATCCGTTTATGGTCGACCTGTCCAAAAAGTATGCAAAGGTCGAGTTCCGCCATGCCGCGCCGCTTTGGAATAAGGACAAACATCCCAAGAATCTTGGCAGCTACTTCGGCTACCTCAACCAAGCCCATTATGTGAACGGCGTTGCCGCTGGCCTGTCGACGAAATCGAACAAGATAGGATTTGTTGCTGCCAAGCCTATCGCTTCCGTGCTGAGCAACATCAACTCGGTGCTGCTCGGCGCCAGGTCAACCAATCCGAAGACAACCGTTCAGGTGATCTTCACCGGCGACTGGTCGCTACCGGTGCGCGAAGCCGAAGCCACCAACGCGCTGGTCGACGCCGGCTGCGACGTGATCACCTGCCACGTCGATAGTCCGAAGGTCGTGATCTCAACAGCCGAGAAGCGCGGCGTGAAAACCTGCGGCCACAATGCATCGCAAGCGCCGCTGGCGCCGAAGGGCTTCATCACCGGCGCCGAATACAAGTGGATCACCATCTACAAGAGCTACGCGGAGCTCATCAAGGCCGGCAAGCCGCTGCCTAACATGATGTCCGGCGGCTACGAGGCAGACATGGTGCAGAATACACCGTTCGGCGCCGGCGCCGACGATGGGGCACGACGTGCCGCCACCAAGGCTATCGCTGATCTGAAGAACAAGATGCCGATCTACGTTGGCCCACTGAAGGACAACAAGGGCAACGTGGTCATCGCCAAGACCTACGACAACCTCGATCCGTTCCTCGACCAGATGAACTATCTGCTCGAAGGCGTTCAAGGTTCGATCACGTGATTGCAATCGGCTGACGATCGTGCCGTGCAGCGGACCGCGCGCCCGCCGCACGGCTAAGCTACACCCACCTCCATTCTCGATCGAATATCCGGGAGTTCGTAACAGAGCATGGCAGACGTCGCAGAACCGCTGAGCCCGGCGGCCCTCGCCCCCAGCAGCAGCCATTGGGGCGATCTCTCCGTCCGGATTCGCCGCGGCGCTGAATACGTTGTGATCCCTCTGTTCGCGTTAGGGGTCTCAGGCTTTTTGTTTTCACTGCTGCTGCTGGCGCTGGGGAAATCTCCGGTCGAATTTTTCGAGCTGGTGGAGCGCGGTGGCTTTGGCACCGCGTTTTCGCTGCAGAATACGCTGGAGCGATCCTCCCCGCTGATCCTGACCGCGCTTGCGGTCGCGCTGCCGGCGCGCATTGGCCTCGTCATCATCGGCGGCGAAGGCGCCCTCGTGCTCGGCGGGTTTGCCTCGGCCGCCATGGCCATTCCTTTTGTCGTCGGCAAAACCTCGCCGATGCTGACCTTGTGGATCATGGCAGCGACCGCGGTGGCGGTCGGCGGCGTCTGGATCGGGATCGTCGGTTACCTGCGCTACGCCCGCGGCGTCAACGAAACCATCTCCTCGCTGCTGATGACCTATATCGGCATCGCCATCATGAACTTTTTTGTCGAGGGTTCGCTGCGCGACCTCACCAACCCCAACAAACCTTCGACCATGCCCATCGGCGATGCCTACATGGTCGGATTCATCCCAGGCACCGACGTGCATTGGGGACTCGTCGCCGGCTTGCTGTTGTCGGTTCTGCTCTACATCCTACTGTCACGAACCACGTTCGGTTTTGCCGTGAGAGTCGCAGGCGGCAACCCGCGCGCCGCATTGGCACAGGGGTTGCCGGTCGGAAAATTGATCGTGATCTGCTGCGCCATCGCCGGTGCTTGCGCAGGCCTTGCTGGCTTCTTCGAGGTTGCGGCGATCCAAGGCCGCGCAAATGCATCGCTGGCCGCGGGCTACGGCTACACCGGTATCCTGGTGTCGTTCCTCGCCCGTCACAATCCACTCGCCATCGTCCCCGTCGCCATATTGTTCGGCGGCATCGTGGCGTCCGGCGGACTGATCGAGCGGCGCATGGGGCTTCCCGACGCTACCGTACTGGTGCTGCAGGGCCTGACTTTCGTCGTCCTGCTCATGTCGGAGACACTCTACGGCCGCTTCAAGATTTTCCAGGTGAGCGGGACGGTCGAACGCACATGAGCCAGAGCGAGGCATTTGTCGTCCTCGTGGCGCTCATCGGCGGAGCTCTGCGCGTTTCCACACCGTTTATGTTCGTGGCCCTTGGCGAGTGCCTCACGGAGAAGTCCGGACGCGTCAATCTCGGCCTCGAGGGTACGCTCGTGCTTGGCGCGATGACCGGCTACGCCATTTCCTATCAAACCGAGTCACCATGGCTCGGCGTGCTGGCTGCCGGCTGCGCCGGCTCCGTGCTCGGCGCCATGCATGGCTACATCTGCAAGCTGCCGCGTGTGAACGATATCGCGGTCGGCATCGCCATGATGCTATTCGGCACCGGGGTCGCGTTCTTCTTCGGGAAGCCCTACATCCAACCCTCGGCACCGCAGCTCGGCTCCTTCTCGCTCGGCGCATGGTCCAGCAACCAGGAAGTCGTGACGGCGCTGCGCATCAACCCGCTTCTGCTCGTGGGCATCGCGGTCGGTTTTGTCATGGCCTGGGCCTTCGCCAATACCAAATGGGGCCTAATCGTCCGCATGACCGGCGACAGCGCTCCGGCCGCAAGAGCGATGGGCGTATCAGTGGATCTGGTGCGCTTTCTCTCCACCACCGTAGGCGGCTTTCTGGCGGGCGTGGGAGGTGCTTTCCTCTCGCTCTATTATCCGGGAGCCTGGAATCAGGGGCTCTCATCCGGCCAAGGCTTGATGGCGGTGGCGCTCGTCATATTTGCGCGCTGGAGTCCCATTCGCTGCGTGCTGGCGGCGTTGTTGTTCGGCGCTGCTGGTGCCATCGGTCCGGCGCTGCAATCGGTCGGCATCACCCAGGGATACTATTTCTACAACGCCGCACCCTACATCCTCACGCTCTTCATCATGATCGCATCGGCCGGCTCCAAGCACGCTGCACGCCTCGTGCCCGGCGAGCTGAGCATCACCAAATGAAGTCTCGCGCGGAGTGACCCATGGCCACGATTCCCGGCGATCCGTACGACTGGCCGTTCGATGGCGATCTGACGCCGAAGAACACCACCCTGATCATCATCGA
>JASHVC010000771.1 GCA_030039655.1 Xanthobacteraceae bacterium
ACCGGATTGTACGGGCTTTCGCTCATGGGCTTTGCGCCCAACGGCCCGATGGTATCCGTCGTGTCGGCAAACATCACCTCGGTCCTCGGAACATCGGCGAAGGCGGGAATGTGATAATTGCGAAAGGTCGGATTGACCACGCGGCCGCTGTCGTCGATCAGCATTTCTTCATAGAGAGTTGAGCCGAGCGACTGCGCCACGCCGCCTTCGACCTGGCCGCGGCATTGCATGGGGTTGATCACGCGGCCGGCATCGGCGGCATGTATGCTGCGCAGGAGCTTGATCGCTCCGGTCTTTTTGTTGACGGCGATGCGGAAGGCCTGAACGTTGAAAGCAACCGAGCGCGGCGTACCGTTGTGCGTTCGGGTTGCTCGCAGTGCCTTTCCCGATTCCGTTGCGGCCTTGGCCAGCGCGGTGAGCTCGATCCACCGATTGTCGCGAACCACTGCGGTTGGGGTGAGCTTCCACGCATCCTTGCTCCCACCACTGTGCTGCGCGGCAAACGCCGCCATGAGATCGCGCAGCGCCTCTGCGGCGAGCTGCGTTGCGCGTCCGGCGACGACCGTGCCGGTGCTCCCGTACGCGCCCGTGTCATGGCCGCCGTGGTCCGTGTCCGACTGCTTGAGCACGATGTTCTCCGGTTGGGTGCCGAGGACCGTGGCGGCGATCTGACGGTGAACGGTGGCGGTGCCGTTGCCGAACTCGGCTGTACCGACCACGAGCTCGTAGGTTCCATGAGGACGTAGCGAGATGCTGGCTTCAGAGAAATGGCCGCCGGGCGGAACGGTGTCGATCATACCGAGCGCGACGCCTTCGCCGACAAGCCAATCGCCCGATGGAGGCGGCTCGATCCCGCCTGGCCGCTTCATAGCATCCTCCACCAATGTGAGACATTGATCGAGGCCGTAACTGCCGAAAAAAACGTCGGTCTCCTCCGGCGAAATGGAAATCATCGGGTCGCCCGGATGTACGACGTTGCGCCGGCGAAACTCGATCGGGCTCATGCCGATGCGGCGCGCTAAATCATCCATCGCGGATTCAATGGCGAAGTTGCTCTGCGGCAAACCGTAGCCGCGAAAGGCGCCGCTCGGCACTGTGTTGGTGTAGACGACGTAGGCGTCAATTTTCTTGTTTTCGCAGCGGTACACGGCAATAGATTCGCCGCAGGTATGATAGAGCACAGCGCGGGCGTGATTGCCGTAGGCGCCGGTGTCCGACAAAACATTCAATTGGATCGCCGTCAGGCGGCCGTCGCGCCGCGCGCTGGCCTTGATGCGTACCCGCATGGGGTGACGCGTCGTCGCGCCGATGAATTGCTCTTCGCGTGTGAACTCAAGTTTGACGGGTTTCCCGGTTTTGAGTGCCGCCAGCGCGACGACGTCCTCGACGATCATCTCCTGCTTTGCGCCGAAACCGCCGCCCATGCGTTCGCAGAACACGCGGACTTTGCCGGGATCGAGACCGAATATGGAGGACAGGGCGCGTCGCGTTAGGAATGGCGTCTGCGTGCTCGAACGGACATTGAGCCGGCCCGTCTCGTCCATCCACGCGATGGCGCAGTGCGTTTCCAGATGGGCGTGCTGTGAGCGCGGCGTCACATAAGTTGCCTCGTGCACAACGTCGGCCTCGGCAAAACCCGCTTCGACGTTGCCGACATGACCGTGGATCTCAGCCACGATGTTGCGTTGCGGATTATCGATGCGGGCCTGCGGACCTTTGTCGTGGATGATCGGCGCACCGGGCCGCATGGCTTCTTCAGGATCGAAGACGGCCGGAAGCACTTCATAGTCGACCCTTAGGGCGCGGCAGCCGGCCTCGGCAGCGCCCTCGGTTTCGCCGACGACAATCGCCACGCGCTGGCCAACGAATCGCACGACGTTGTCGAGTACGGTGGTGTCATCCGGATCGACGCTCTCGTCCTCATGCCTCGCACTTGAATAGAGCCTCCGCGGCGCGTCCTCCCAAGTGAAGACCGCCTGGACACCCGGCACGGCAAGCGCGGCGCTCTTGTCGATCGCCATGATGCGTGCGTGCGCGTGTGGCGAGCGCAGGAGCTTCAGATGAAGGAGTCCAGGCACGGAGACATCGAGCGTGTACCGCGCCGTGCCTGTGACCACTTGCGGGCCGGCGGGTGCGCCAACGCTGCTGCCGGAGGCCGATCCGGCTGGGGCATCCTCAACGTGGGGGATGCCACGGATCGCATCCTCGATGGCGCGGTAGCCGGTGCAGCGGCAAAGGCTGCCCTTCATCGCCCAAGCCAGGTCTTGACGCTGGCCCTGATTGAGGCTCGCGGCGGTCATGATCATGCCAGGCGTGCAAAAGCCGCACTGGAAGCCTTGAGCCTGCAGGAAGGCGCGCTGCATGGGATGCAGGTCGTTGGAACTGCCCAAGCCTTCGATTGTAGTGACGGCGCGATCCTCGGCCCGATACGCCGGGAAGATACAGCTGTGCATCGGATCGCCGTCGATCAGCACCGTGCAGGCGCCGCAATCGCCGGCATCGCATCCCTTTTTGACACCGAAGATGCCAAGGTCGCGCAAGAAAGTGCGTAAGCATTGTCCGGGATGCGGATGAGCGGAATGTTGCTTCCCGTTCACCAGGAAACTCATGTCGAGCCCTTTCCCGCGAGCTCCCTGAGAATTTCTTCGGCGAAATGTAGCGTGATATGCCGGCGCCAATCCGGCTTGCCGTGAACATCATTGTAATAAAGCGATTGCGGAATTGTTTGTTCGATTTTCTCTCGGAGGAGGGTGGGCGACGGCAAGTCGGGAAATGAAAGTCGTATCGGCCGCGGCGTCGATGCTGTTATGGTGAGAGCGAAATCTCCGCTGTCGGGAGAAAGCGTCCCGATCAGCAAAGCAGCCGAGCGGCCGAGCGGGCTTAGCGAAATTTGGCGAAACGCTGTGCGGCGGCGCAGCGAGGATAGCGGCAAATGAATGAGCCGAACCAGCTCCTCTCGTACCAGCGCGTTGCGTTGCGGTCCTAACACAATATCCAAGACTGCAACACGCCGCTCTTTGCCGTCCGGCGTCCATATCGTGCAGACTCCATCCAACGCAGCGGTCAGTGAGATCATCGGGCCGGCCGGCAACGCCATGCAGATGTTGCCGCCTACGGTCGCGGCGTTCCAAACTTTGAAAGAAGCGAGGAACGAACGGCAGCATTGATTGAACAGCGGCGCCGCCATCCAGTCCGCCGGAAACGTTATGCTATCGAGTTCGGCGATCTTGCAGGTTGCCGCGATGTCCAAACCCTGCTCGCTAATTTTCAGCGCGGGCCAGGCGAGATCGGCGATATCGATCAGCCTGCTGACAGATATTTGTGGCTCCGAGAACAACCAGGTGCCGCCGGCGAGCCAGGCGTCGCCGTCGCGCCACACCGGCAAGTCCGTGCGTTGGCGCGGCCGGGCGATGTCAGTGATGGTGTTGAGGTCCACCGCTAAATCTCGAAGCTCCGTGAGCCACAGGCATAAGCGCCAGAAAGCAATTTCAGCGCCAGTCGCCAATTCTGAGTTAAGAGCAGAGAGCGCATGACGCGAGGGCTCTCACCCCACGGCTGCGGACGTTATTTCTCCGGCGCACCGGCTGCGAGCCAAGATGCGAGCGCAAGGCGCTCCTTGCTCGTCATTTCGGTGATGTTGCCAGGAGGCATGGCCTGCGAGCGTACGGCGTACGCCTCGATCAACGATGCATGACGCCGAATCTGCTCGGAGTCATCGAGCATCACACCTCGGGGCGCTGTGGGAATTCCCGGCCAGACCGGTTGGGCCGCATGGCACATGCTGCAGCGGGAAATGACGATATTCGCGACTTGCGTAAATTTTGGCGTGGGCGGCAGCGCGGTGGCGGCGGTTAGCGAGGCCGGCCCAGCGGCTGACAGCAGCGCCACGGCCACCATGCCTGCCGCGGCCACGCCCCAGGTCCACCACGGACTGCCTTTGCCTTCGTGCCGTGAATTAAAGAAGTGGCGAATGACCGGGCCGATAGCGAGCACGATGGCGACGATCAGCCAATTGTATTTGGTGGCGAAGAACAGCGGATAATGGTTGCTCAACATCAGGAAAACGACAGGAAGCGTCAGATAGTTGTTGTGTACGGAGCGTTGCTTGCCAAGCGCGCCCCACACCGGGTCCGGCTCTTTTCCGGCGAGCATCGCCTCGACCGTCTTTTTTTGATACGGAATGACGATGACGAAGACATTCGCCACCATGATGGTACCGATGATCGCGCCGATCTGAGTGAAGGCGCCAAGCCCACTGAACACGTGCGTGAAACCGTAAGTCAGCGCCACCAGATAAACGTAGCCGACCAGTGCCAGCGCCACCTCGCGTCGGCCGAGCGGCGAGCGGCACAGGCCCTCATAGACCAGCCAAGAGAGAACGAGGCTTCCGAACGCGATGCCCGCCGCTTGCGCTGCGGTCATATCGAGCACGGACTTGTCGATCAGAAACAAATCGGCGCCCAGATAGTAGACGACCACCAGGAGCGCGAAGCCTGACATCCAGGTCGTGTAGGCTTCCCACTTGAACCAGGTCAGGTGGTCCGGCATCTGTGCCGGTGCTACCAGATATTTCATCATGTGATAGAAGCCGCCGCCGTGGACTTGCCACTCGTCGCCTTTGACGCCGTCGGGCAAGCCGGGCCGCGGCTTCAGGCTCAGGTCCAGATGGATGAAATAAAACGAACTGCCGATCCACGCGATGCCGGCAACGACATGCAGCCAGCGTAGGATTGAGCCGGCCCATTCCGTCAGCACAACCTGCAAGCTGCAGAACTCCTTCGATTTGCTTCGGCGCGCTTACTATGCCAGACGCGGCGCGGCCTCTTCAAACATTTCGTGGGCAAAAATGCCAGCGCTTGTGGAGTTCCCTATGGCGCAAAATGAACATGCCCGGCACGGGGCCGGGCATGACGTTTGTGTGGTTACTTACTTTGTCAGAACCCAAGATCACTTGAAGTGATAGGTCGTTCCCACGTAGGCAGTGCTTTCGACCGACGTTCCGGGTGCGAACGTGCTGAACAGCCAGGCGTCATGGTTGGTGCCGAACTTATTGTACCAGTAGCGATAGCCGCCATAGAGGTCCCAGATCCCCGGCTTTCCCCAGAATACCTTCGACGCATCCAGCGAGAGCCGCGTGTCTTCGAACACTTCGGTCTTGGTTTCGTTGGTGCCCAAGGCGCCGGTGGTGCCGAAGCAACCGAGCGCCAAGCAGTTTGCAGTTGAGATGCCTGTACCCTTCGGGCCGGTGACGTTTAGGATGTTGATCCAGGTGATCGGTAGCGACGGCGGCAGGAAGGTGAGCGGCTCGGAAATGAAGGTGAAGAGTTTCCAGGTCCACTCGTAGTCGCGGTCGCCGCTGAAAGAGACGCCGGTACCAGCAGGAGCGCCAAAGCAGGTGCCAGCGAAGCCAACGTAACTGACGCCGGAGAATGCCCCCGCCGGTCCGCATGCGTCAAACGAGTTGTGAGTATATTCCTTCATAGCCGTGATGGCCACGTTCACCGTGCCGGGCAAGTTCAACGCGAACTGCAATCCGGGAGCGAACTTCGTTGTTTGCGATGCGAGGAAGTCGTCCTGTTCGCCGCCGTTGACCTCAATGAAAAACGATACGTCTTTTGTGAGAAAGGTAGAGAATGCCTTGGAGTTTGACAGTTCATTGAAGCCCAATGTGCCATCCCAGAATCCGAAGAATTCTCTACTGCCGGCAGTGCCGGGGATCCCTGAATTCGGGTCCTGGGGGCCGTATTGGATAAATGCGGCATGAATCAAATTCGTGCCGTATTGCCATACGTCGAAGTGGTCGACGCTTCCTTCGTATCTGGCAAACGTATTTCCTTGCCCTGATATGCCGCCGGGGACGAGATTGGAACTACCGGCGACGCCAGGATCGGTGGCGTTCGGGTAGTATGTAAAGCTCACCGAGGTGTCGTTGACGATGAAGAAGGGTACCGCTGGTACCGGTTTGGGTGCCTTGACCGGCATATCTGCCGCGCTTGCGCACCCAATCGCCGCAACCGACATTGCTGCAGCGAGTACTACCGACTTGGCGCCAGACGAAAAGCCGACACCATCAAATACACCACGCTTCATAAGCCACTCCCCTACGCAACGTCACGCAACGACTGAACCGACTATTCAACGCCACGCGACAATTCCTATCCCATGATCGAGATACCGTGGGCGACAGCGGTGGTTAAAGCCGTTTATTTGGGCGGGGCTTGCTGCTTTGTTGAGCCGCACATCGAGCGCGCTGCGCGGGTGAACTCCGCAAGGCCGGGGCGAGGGCTGTTGGTTTGCGGCTTCTGATGGCTTCTAATTTGTTTGAATCGGATCGCGACCGTGGGAAAGTATCGCTGAAAGCGCGATTGCTGAGCTGCCTATTTTATAACTAGCTCCAAGCGTACTTCATTGAATTTTTGTCAATGTGACAAAATGGTCACATATCTCTCACGCCTTGCGACGTTGCCACGCCTTCCGTAGGGGAAGGCGAAGCGCTGGCAGGAGAAAGTGCTCTCGTGAGTTGTGGAAACCAAACAAGCTGACAACCAAAAAGAGGAAAGTTTTGTTAGCGTCGCGTCGTCGGCACTGTACTCTCGCGAGCCGGAGGTTTTTCCGTGGCGAGTTCAAGAGCCAGCGTTTGATTCAGAAAACGAACATGCCCGGCGAGAGGGTGCCGGGCATATTGCTGCTTGGCGACGAGGGGGAAGGGGGCTACTTAAAGTGATAGGTTGTGCAGTCTTGCTTTTCCGCAGACTTTACAATTTTTCCGTCAGCCGATGCTCGGTCGGCAACTACAAACAGCATGCTTTTGCGGCCGCTTGTTTTGTCGGATGATGTGTAGTCTGTTCGAACCAATGCGCGCTGGAACAAACTTTGCAGCGGCTTGGCGGTGCAGCACGAGCCATGCATGACGTCGGCGCACTAAGCCCTCCGCTCAAGACCCAGCCGTTGTTGCGCGCTGTGGGCGTCAGCAAGCTGTACGGCACCTTTCCGGCGAACGACGGCATCGATCTCGACTTATTTCCAACTGAGATTCACGCGCTTCTCGGCGAGAACGGGGCGGGCAAATCGACCCTGGTCAAAGTCATGTACGGCCTCATCCAGCCGAGCGCTGGTGACCTGTTCTGGATGGGTCAAAAGATCGTACTGGCCGGGCCATCCGAGGCGCGCGCGCTCGGTATCGCCATGGTGTTCCAGCACTTCTCGTTGTTCGAAAACCTGACAGTCGCAGAGAACGTCGCCCTCGGCTTGCCACCGAGGGAGACGTTTGCGGAAATCTCGGCACGGCTTGCCGAAACGGCTCGCCTCTATGGCTTGCCGCTTGATCCCAAGCGTGAAGTTTGGCGGCTGTCCGTCGGCGAACGCCAGCGCATCGAGATCGTGCGCGCGCTGATGCAAAATCCCAAGCTCCTAATCCTTGACGAGCCGACGGCCGTGCTTACGCCGCAGGAATCGGATCAGCTCTTCATTGTGCTGAACCGGCTGAAGGAGGAAGGGCGAGCTATCCTCTACATCAGCCACAAGCTTGAGGAGGTTAAGCGGCTGTGTGATACGGCGACCATCCTGCGTGGCGGCAAGAAAGTCGCAACCTGCAACCCGCGTCAAGAAACCGCGGCGTCGCTGGCGCGGATGATGGTTGGCGCGGACATCGGTGAGGTGAAGGCGGCATCCGGCCGCGAAGCGTCGGTGCCGCGCCTTGTGATCTATCACCTTTCGATGGA
>JASHVC010000772.1 GCA_030039655.1 Xanthobacteraceae bacterium
TGATCATTGTCGTCGCCAGGGCGCAAGCGAATCGGCGGCGAACCCCGTAACGGGGCAGTGGTGGTGTACCGAATAGATGACGCAGGCTATAGTTATAGAGGACGTCGAACGGATGCCCAGGCAGAATTGCGCCCAAAGTGGCAAACGGCGCCAAAACCCATAGAACTATTGGCGAGGCGAGCGTCGTTCCCACAGCCACCCACACCATGCAGATTGCTGGCGCCAATCTCAGGGGATAGTTGATCTGGGTGCAGGTCTCATCGTCCAACCCGCAGAAGCCTTGCGCCTGAATTTTTTCACGGACAGTTCCAATAGCTGACTGCATGCCCACACCCTCGTTCGTGTGGCGACTGTAATAAAACTGGCTAACAAGGAACAGAGCGCTATCCCAGAATGGGTGACGCTACCAGTTGCCGCCAGCGATGCTGAGCCGAAGCAAGTCTCCTATGGGTCATCTTCAACGAAATGCCGCATTTCCTGAATGTCTGTTCCTCACCCCATCGCATTCCTGAGCGATCGTCAAAAATTTTCAGGTCAGGAACCTATCCCCAGCGATGTCGCTTTTGCCTCCAATATCGACCGATGGGCCAACGCACGCAATTTTCGCTTGGTGTCGGCGGTTTCCGCATACGGGCACTAGGTTGGTTTTTTCCCTCGATAGTGACCGAAATTTTGGACATACCTGAGATCGGATCGCGTTAAACCGCCATCCGTCTCATCAGCGCCTGTGCCTCATCGGCAAGCTTCGCAGTGAGCGCACGCGCAGGGAGTTCACGGCCCAGGGACGCGGCTTGTCCAGCCCACATCGGCGAGAAGTCACCGGAACCTTGCGCCTGCGCCTTGACATGCAAGGGTGCGAGCGCGCCAGCCGCGAGCGGGAACTCTGGTGCGATGTCAGTGATGGGCCCAAGCTCACGCATCACGCGATTTACGAAGCCTCGTGCCGGCCGACCGGTCATTACATTGGTCAGTACAGTTCCATCGTCGCGCGCCGCCTTTAGCGCGGCGCGGTGAGGACCTAAGACCTTCGATTCTGGGCAAAATAGATATGCTGTGCCGAGTTGCGCGCCGGCCGCCCCAAGCGCGAACGCTGCTGCAATGCCGCGCGCATCGGTGACTCCACCTGCGGCAATTACCGGTAGCTTTACGGCGTCCGCGATCTGGGGCACCAGCGCGAATGTACCGACTTGCGCGGCGAGGTTGTCGGTCAAGAACATTCCCCGATGACCGCCAGCCTCATAGCCTTGGGCGATCACCACATCACAACCGCTTGCTTCAAGCCAGCGCGCTTCGGCAACAGTCGTTGCCGAGCTCATCACCATACAACCTGCACCTTTTACACGCTTCAGCAAGGCGGCTTCCGGCAGTCCGTAGTGGAAGCTCACCACCTCAGGCTTGATCTCCTCCACCGCGGCGCAAAGCGCTGCATTAAATGGAGTCCGGTTGCTCGACGGCACCGGTGCAGCGGGATCGATGCCGAATTCGACGTAATAAGGCTTGAGCCGTTCACGCCAAGTATGCTCGCGTGCATTGTTGAGCTCCGGCTGCTTGTTTGCGAAGAAATTCAAATTGATCGGTTTTGCCGTTGCGGCGCGAAACGTTGCTATCTGCGCCCGCATCTTCTGCTCGTCGAGCATGGCGACGGGCAGCGAGGCAAGACCGCCCGCTTGCGCGATTGCGATCGCGAGATCCACGTCCATCGATCCCGCCATGGGAGCGAGCACGATCGGGTGCTCAATCTTGACCAAGTCCAAAAAGCGTCGATCCGGCCACATTGAAGTGACTCCAGGCTTATCGCAGAGACACTAACACCGATGCACGTGTTGCATGAATTCGTAAGGGCGGAAGCGAGCGTTCGTGGGAAGTTAAGGAGCCCGAGATCAGGACGCGTCCGCGGCAGTATAGCTGGAGGCGTCACATGGTGCGTTGCAACCAAGTTTCGCAGGAATCGGTCGCGCAGAGATCCATAGATCGAATGCGTCTGCGCAATGTCCGTCGTTGCTCCAGCCGCTTTTCCTGGATCGCCGAGAGGGCAATCCCGCCTGTCGAATATCGCCTAGCCCAATGAGAACTTCCACGTGACATGCGCGCCCGCAAAAACAGGAATGACAACACGCGTGACGCTCATTGCGAGTTCTCCATTCGCTCGAAGGCGGCACTTTTTGGGTTAAGGCGTCGGCCCGTTCCGCTGCCCCTCGCGCCGAGGTCTAAATTGCCGCACAATACCCGACCGGTTGATACGGCTTCCGGGAGTCCGTACGCATGGAATCGTGGCAACTAGATTTACCTCCGCCCAAGAATTGGCAAGACTTCGAGGATCTCTGTCACGCGGTTTGGGAACGCGAGTGGAAGTGCCCAAGCATCCAAAAGAATGGGCGGTCGGGGCAACAGCAAAAAGGAGTTGATATTTTCGGTCGCCCCACCGGGGACGATCGATACCATGGAATCCAGTGCAAGCTAAAATCAGTCGATGGCGGCACCGTGAAGGGGATCACCAGGGCTGAGATTGAAAGTGAAGTCGCTTCCGCTGCCCGTTTCGCACCGCCTCTCGCTCATTTGACTATCGCTACGACGGCCCCCTCAGATGCGATTGCTCAGCTATATGTTCGCGAATTAAGCGAGCGAAATACCGCTCTAGGCCGATTTAAGGTAGACCTGCTCGCTTGGCCGGAGGTCCGGTTCAGACTTGGAAAGTACCCTGATATATTAATGCGGTTTTACCCGTCGTTAGGACGGCGCTCTCCGATCCAAGCTTTGGCCGCGGCGCAGATCAGAGGTGTACCATCGGCGAACCGAAACTTCACTGGTCGAGGCGACATACTAGCTAAAGTGGTTGAAGCCTTTGCCGACGCCCGCACCTCGGAAAAACCAGGCTTCGTCGCTGTTACCGGGCTCGCAGGCGTTGGCAAGAGCTCGATCGCCGCCGAATACTGCTGGCGCCATTTCGATGACTACGGGGGCGTCTGGTGGGTGAACGGCTCTCAAAGACAAGCCCTTCTAGCTGGGCTAGCTGACCACGGGAAAGCGACGCAACCTGCGAGCCTCTCGAAAATGAGCCTTGAAGGTGCTGCCGCAGCGGCGTTATCGGTTGTTTCGGTGCAGTCTGGCCGTTGGCTTATCGTCTATGACGCGGTTGTCGATCCAAGCGCCCTAGTCGGGCTTCTTCCTACTGCCAACGCCGATGTCATCATAACGTCTCAATTCCGCGATTGGCAAAACCTTGCCGTCGAGATCAATATAGATGCCTTTGATACAGACGAGGCCGTGGACTTCCTCGTGAAGCGGTCGGGAAATGCCGATCGCTCAGGAGCGCAGATGTTAGTTGAGGCGCTCGGGAGGCTTCCTCTAGCGATTGAGCATGCTGGGGCATTCGTTCGACGCACGCCTGGTCTCACTTTTTCGAGATATCGAGCGACCTTGGAGAAACGTCTCAGTCGAATCCCCTCTGGAACCAGTTATCAAAGGAGTGTCACTGCAACCTTTAGCATAGCGATCGAAAAGGTTCTTGCCACGTCTCCGGGGTCCGAAAAGGTTGTCGCCTTCTTATCCGTGATGTCTCCCGAGGCAATTCCTCTGGACCTTGTGACCTCGTCTGGTGCGCTTTCTGAGATTGCCGAAGGCTCTTTGAGATCTTTGTTTGAATATTCGTTGCTTTCGTATCTCGACGCCGGAGGAACTTCAGAAACGATTTTGGTTCACCGGCTTGTCCAAAGCGCCATGCGAGAAAGGTTGAAACCTGTCGAATTGGATCGCGCAATTTGCGAAGCCGCGATTGTCCTCGGTGAACATAGCCTTACGACATCTACACCCAGTATTGATAAGTGGCGTGGCTACTATCTCCTGTCAGTTCATGGAGAGGCACTTGCAGCTGCGTATTGGGATAACATTCGCCGAGTACGCGGCTTTTGGGCGAAGGTTCAATTTGGCCTCGGCGCCAACGGCAAAGATCGATCGACCCCACTTCGTTTGTCGCAAGTCATGTTCTCGCTCGCAAAACTCTATCGTTACCGCCTCGCCACTGGTTGTGCTGTTGCCTCAGCGCGGAGGTCTCTTTCTCTCGCACAGACAACCATTGGCGCGACCCGATCTGTCGGCGGCGCATCGAACACAGTACTCGGATTTATTGAGTGCGAATTGTGCGTTAATCTCATGATCTGCGGAGAGTATGCAGAAGACAATCCGCAGGTAAGCAAAATCTTACAGCGTTGGATAAACGTTAAGCGATATTGGGCCAATTATGCAATTGTGCTTCATGCTTTGGACCTTTGTGAGGCAAACTCAAACCCGAATATCGCTGAAACGCTAGCTGAATTTTGTAATGACGCTGGCATAAAGTGCCTGACGGTCGAGCCAAAGGAATACATTATAGTAGAATATTGGTCCCAGGCGCTTGCCAGATGCCAGGTAACGCTCGGAGATGTGGCTGGTGCGGAGAAAGGTTTCAAAGCCCTTCTTTCTAGAGCGGAGGGCACAAGGATGGATGGCAACCACCGCTTTTCTTCGATAAATAGGGACCTTGGATTGGCGCTCCAACAGTCTGGTAGGAATCAGGAGGCCGAGGGCTACTTACGTGCCGCATTGGAGGTTGAGAAAAAGAG
>JASHVC010000773.1 GCA_030039655.1 Xanthobacteraceae bacterium
CCGTCACGATGCTACTGGCGGACGTAGCCCAAGTCCTCATATAAGTCGCACCAATCGGGCTTTATCATGAGCGCGCTGGCAAATCGCGACTTCGTCAAGATGAACGGTCTCGGCAACGAGATTGTGATCGTCGACATGCGCCCCGCGCTGAACCCTATTGGCGCCGATGAGGCGCGTGCGGCCGCCACGAAGGAACCGTACGACCAGCTCATGGCGCTTTATCCGGCACGCTCCGGCGCTGACGCGGCCATCCGCATCTACAACAGCGATGGATCGGAAGCCGGTGCTTGCGGCAATGGCATGCGCTGCGTCGCCGCCCTGATCAGCGAGGGGACTGGTAAGAGCAAGCTCGCGTTTGAAACCGCGGCTGGAATCGTCTCCTGTTGGCAAGCCGGTGACGGTCTGTTCACCGTCGACATGGGCAAGCCGCGTCTGCGCTGGGACGAGATTCCGCTGGCCCATGAATTTGCCGATACGCGTCACATCGAACTCGAAATCGGACCACGCGGCGCGCCGACATTGCATTCGCCCTCTGTGGTCAGCATGGGCAATCCGCACGCGATCTTCTGGGTCGAGGATCCGGCCGCTTACGATCTGGCAAAGATCGGGCCGCTGCTCGAGCATCATCCGATGTTTCCCGAGCGCGCCAACATCACGCTGGCGGCGACGCCGACGCACGATCGCGTGGTGATCCGCACCTGGGAACGCGGCGCCGGCCTCACCAAGGCTTGCGGCTCGGCGGCCTGCGCCGCCGCCGTCACCGCCGCGCGTCTGCGCCGCACTGACCGCAAGGTGACGGTCACGCTGCCGGGCGGCGACCTCGCCATCGAATGGCGCGTGGAAGATGACCATGTGCTGATGACTGGCCCGGTCGCATATGAGCACAAGGGTCGTTTCGACGAAGCATTGTTTGCCAAAGCCGAGGCGGCGCGATGAGCGTCGAAGTCGTTACTTTCGGCTGCCGGCTCAATGCCGCCGAATCCGAAGTGATCCGCCGCAACGCCGAGCGCGCCGGCTGTTCCGATACGGTGGTGGTCAACACCTGCGCGGTGACCACCGAGGCCGTGCGCCAGGCGCGCCAAACCATTCGCGCGCTACGCCGTGACCGGCCGCAAGCAAATATCGTCGTCACCGGGTGCGCGGCGCAGACCGAGCCGCAGACATTTACCGCCATGGACGAGGTCGACCGCGTGTTGGGCAATGCGGAGAAGCTCAGTGCTGCCGCGTGGGACGCCGCGCCCCACAACGCCCCGAAGGCGATGGTCGGCGACATCATGACAGTCAAAGGCGAGAGTGCTCATCTCATCGATACATTCGCCAACCGTACGCGCGCCTTTGTGCAGGTGCAGAACGGCTGCGATCACCGCTGCACGTTTTGCATCATTCCGTTCGGCCGCGGCAATTCGCGCTCGGTGCGGATGGATGCGGTGGTCGAGGATGTGCGCCGGCTCGTCGCCAATGACTACCGTGAGGTTGTGCTTACCGGCGTCGATATCACGAGCTACGGCGGCGACCTGCTAGGCGCGCCTAAGCTCGGCACGCTGGTCAAGCAGATTCTCAGACATGTGCCGGAGCTTAAGCGGCTTCGCCTTTCGTCGATCGACTCGGTGGAGGCGGACGCCGATCTACTCGATGCGCTCGCCAGCGACGAACGGCTGATGCCGCATCTGCATCTTTCGCTGCAGTCCGGAGATGATCTCATTCTCAAGCGCATGAAGCGGCGGCATGGGAGCGCAGACGCGATCGCGTTCTGCTCCCAGGTGCGCCGCTTGCGCCCCGACGTGGTGTTCGGCGCCGATATGATCGCCGGCTTCCCCGCCGAGACCGAAGCGATGGCGCAGAACTCGCTCGACCTCGTAGACGAGTGCGGCTTGACGCATCTGCATGTCTTTCCGTTCTCGCCTAGGCCGGGAACGCCGGCCGCGCGCATGCCGCAGGTCCCGCGCGATGTCGTGAAGGAGCGCGCTCGCCTGCTGCGCGAGCGCGGCGCACTGGCGTTGCGCCGGCACCTCGACGCCGAAGTCGGCGCGACGCGCCGCGTATTGACGGAATCCCACGACACCGGGCGCACTGAGCAGTTCACCAAGGTCCTCCTCGCGACGCCGGCCGTGCCAGGACAGATTCTCAACCTGAAATTAACCGCGCACGACGGCAGACAGTTGCTGGCGGCTTGAGTAAACTCGCGCCGGATTGGAGGCGCGCGATGGGCGAGCAGAATCACACGATCGCTACGACCGAAGAGCTTGAGCGCCTTTATACCGATGCGCCCTATGGGGCCGCGGTGTTCAAGGAAACTGGCCACATCACGCCGGAATATCGCAAGCTGATCGAGGCGGCGCCGTTCTGCGTGGTGGCGACCTGTGGTCCTGAAGGGCTCGACTGTTCGCCGCGCGGCGATCCGCCCGGCTTCATTCGCGTTGTCAACGAGAGCACGCTGCTTATTCCCGACCGCCGCGGCAACAATCGAATAGACAGCCTGCGTAATCTGGTGCGCGACCCGCGCATCGCGCTGCTGTTCCTCATTCCCGGTGTCGGCGAGACCATGCGCATCAACGGCCGCGCCACGATATCGACCGATCCGAAGCTGACCGAAAGCTTCGCGATGAACGGCAAGGTGCCCAAATGCGTACTCGTCGTGACGGTCGAGAAAGCCTACTTCCAGTGCACCAAGGCAATCATTCGCTCGAAGCTGTGGGACCCGGGAAGCAAAGTCGATCGCAAGACCTTGCCGACGCCCGGTTCGATCCTCGCCGAACTGACCGACGGTAAGATGGGCGGCCCCGAGCACGATCGCCTCACGCCCGAGCGGATCAAACAAACGATTTATTAGATAAGTCTTCTGCCGCTTCGCGGGGCAGGATGGCTTCGTCTTCGCCACCCCATCCGCACGCCATGAGCCGCTCGCGCATGTGATCCGGTACCGGAGCGACGACGCGGATCGGCTCGCGATTTTTGTAGAGTGGCACGGCAACTTCGCGCGCATGCAGATGGAGAGCGGGGCCGCCGGAGCGCGCCGCCGTTCCGTAGATGGAATCGCCGAGGATTGGCCAACCCATTTCGGCGCAATGCACGCGAAGCTGATGAGTGCGCCCGGTCAGCGGTTCGAGGGAAAGCCAAGTGAAAACCTTACCTTCTCCCCGGTGGAGGGAGCTGCGCCCCATCACTTTCCACTTGGTGATGGCGGGCTGGCCGTTTGGATCGTGCTTCATCCACCAGCCGATGCGATCGTCAAGCCGTCCGAGCGGAAACTCGATCACGCCATCGTCCGCGTCGGGGACGCCTTCGACCACGGCCCAATAGGTCTTGTCGATCGCACCGCTGCGGAACAGCTTGCCGAGTTGCGCCAGCGCCTTGCGATGGCGGCCGAGCACCAGGCAGCCGGAGGTGTCGCGGTCGAGACGGTGCGCCAGGGCCGGCGGACGCGGCAACCCAAAGCGCAGGGCATCAAAGAAGTCTTGCAGGCATTGCCTGGATCTGTCGCGGCTATTGGGAGGTCCTTGATGGACCGCCATTCCGGCCGGCTTGTCGATCACCAGCATCAGCCCGTCGCGATAGAGGACGCGTGACACCATCTCTTCCGGGGTCATGCTGAAACCGCTATCACGGGCGCCGCGAGAGCGACAGCGCTCCCGAAAATGAACCGCGGCGTGAACGGATGGATGAAGACACGGCGGAACAAGACGAAAAGCAGGGGCGAAGCTGGTTGCGGCGTCTCACCGGCGGGCTCAAGCGCAGTTCGTCGGCGCTTGGCGGCGCCCTCTCCGATCTTGTGTCCAAGCGCAGGCTCGATGAGGCGACGCTGGCGGAGATACAAGACGTCCTGATCCGCGCCGATCTCGGCATCGAAACAGCGGGCCGGGTGACCGACGCTTTGAGCCACGGCCGTCACGCCGCCGAAATTACACCTGACGAGGTCAAGGCCGTGGTGGCGGCGGAGGTGGAGAAAGCGCTGGCGCCCGTGGCGCGGCCGCTCGTCATCGACGCCACCAAGAAGCCATTCGTCATCCTGGTAGTCGGCGTCAACGGCTCCGGCAAGACCACGACCATCGGCAAACTCGCCGCGAAATTCCGCGCCGAAGGCCGCCAGGTCATGATGGCCGCGGGCGATACATTTCGCGCCGCCGCCATAGATCAACTGAAAATCTGGGCCGGGCGCACTGGCGCCGAGTTCATCGCGCGCGAAGCCGGCGCCGACGCTGCAGGCCTGGTGTTCGACGCCGTCACGGCCGCGAGGGCGCGCGGCATGGACGTATTGCTCATCGACACCGCCGGACGCCTGCAAAACCGCGCCGAGCTGATGAACGAGCTGGAGAAGGTGCTGCGGGTAATGAAAAAAGTTGACCCTTCCGTTCCGCACGCCGTGCTGCTGGTGCTCGACGCCACCGTAGGCCAGAACGCGCTGTCGCAAGTCGAGATATTTCAGAAGACCGCCGGCGTCACCGGGCTGGTCATGACCAAGCTCGACGGCACCGCGCGGGGCGGAATACTTGTGGCCCTGGCCGCGAAGTTCAAGCTTCCGGTGCATTTCATCGGCGTCGGCGAGAATGTCGAAGACCTGGCGCCGTTCTCGGCGCGCGATTTTTCCCACGCGATCGCGGGACTGGAATCCGCCGGCCCATAACAGCGCCCCATGACAAAACCGAGCCCAGACGTTAATACGTCCGGCATGGATACGCCACAAAAGCCGCAGCTCAATCCGCTTCTCAAGCTCGTGCTCGACCTCGGGCCGCTGCTGCTCTTCTTCTTCGCCAATGGGCGGTTCGGCATTTTTGCCGCCACTGCTACGTTCATGGTGGCGGTGATCGCGGCGCTGATCGTTTCCTACGTGATCACCCGGCATCTGCCTATCATGCCGGTCGTTACGGCTATCATCGTGCTGGTGTTCGGCGGGCTGACGCTCTTTCTGCACGACGCAACTTTTATCAAGATCAAGCCGACTATCATTTATGCAATGTTTGGCGCCGTGCTGCTTGGGGGGCTTTGTTTCAACAAGCCGCTGCTCGGTGTGGTGTTCGATTCACTGTTCCACCTGACCGATGAAGGTTGGCGCAAGCTGACCTGGCGCTGGACGATTTTTTTCTTCGCGCTTGCCGTGCTCAACGAAATTGTCTGGCGCAACACTTCGACCGACGTCTGGGTCGGCTTCAAGGTGTTCGGCGTAATGCCGCTGACGTTTCTGTTCGCGGCTCTGCAATATCCGCTGACGAAGAAATACGCGGTCGAGCCGGCGGAGTGATCGCCGCTCAGGATGACGGACTTGGCGCCGCCAGTGCCTTCTCGATTTGCGGCTTGAGCAGCGACTCGAAATTGTCCGGCGTGATTGGCCCGACGAGCTTGTAGGCAATGTGGGCGTCGCGGCCGACGACGAAAGTTTCCGGCACGCCGTAGACGCCCCACTCGATCGCGGCGCGGCCGCTCTGGTCGGCGCCAGCCGCCGCGAAAGGATCGCCGTAGCGCCCGAGGAAGCGCCGGGCGTTGCCTGGATCGTCCTTGTAGTTGATGCCGACCAGACGCAAGCGGTTGTCTTGGGCGAGCTGCATGAGCAGCGGTGCTTCGTCGTGGCACGGCACGCACCATGACGCCCACACGTTCAGCACTGTGACCGCGCCCTTGAAGCTTGCTGGATCGAGGCCTGGCACAGGCGTGCCGTCGCGATCGAGTCCGGCGATCGGCGCCAAGTTCGTCTGCGGGACTGGATGGCCGATCAGTGCCGACGGGATGATTGAAGGGTCGCCGGAGCTGAGGCGAAACAGAAACAGCGCGGCCAGCGCCAGAAAAACGGCAAGCGGTACCAGCACGACGATGCGGCGCCGTCCGACATTCGAGGTTTCGTTGGCCGCGTCGGTCACGCTTTTTCGTTCGCCTCCGTCATTTGCCGCTCCGGACGTACGGAAGCGGACCGGCGCGTCAGCCCGCGCATTTCAAGTCCGGTGAGCGCGCGCCGTTGGGTGCGGAGATCAATCATCACCCAACCGACCAGGCCGGCCACGATAACAAACGCCGCCACATAGGAGCCGACGATGAACGGCAGGTGGTTGATGGCTTCCATGGTCAGGTCACCGCGCTCGCCTGCATCAGTTGCAACGTGCGCACACGGCGGCGCAGAATCTCGTTGCGCATCGCCGCCAGGTGCAGCGTCACAAACAACAGCGTGAATGCCAGCGTCATGACCAGGAGCGGAATGAGAATGGTCGGATAGATGGTCGGGCCGCCCATGCGAAAGACCGAGGCGCTTTGGTGCAGCGTGTTCCACCAGTCGACGGAGAATTTGATGATTGGAAGATCGATGGCGCCGACCAGTGTGAGGATGGCGGCGGCTCGCGCGGCGCGGGAAGGATCCTCGACGGTCCGCCATACCGCGATCACGCCGAGATAGAGCAGGAACAGGATCAGCTCCGAAGTGAGCCGCGCGTCCCAGACCCAATAGGTGCCCCATTCCGGGCGCCCCCACAGCGAGCCGGTGATGAGACAAAGTAGCGTGAAGGCCGCACCGATGGGCGCCGCCGCTTTCGCTGCCACATCGGCGAGCGGATGGCGCCAGACCAGCGTGCCCAGCGCGGCGATTGACATCACCCCCCAGCCGAGCATGCCGAGCCAGGCCGAAGGCACATGGAGGAACATGATCTTCACGGTGGCACCCTGCTGATAATCGTC
>JASHVC010000774.1 GCA_030039655.1 Xanthobacteraceae bacterium
TTTCGACACCGCGCCCGATATCGAGCGTGATATCCGCAAGCACTATCAAGGGCCGCTGGCGCTGGCACAGGACCTCATGGTGTTCAACGTCACGCGGGAAATTATTCGCACGCGGCTTGCCGTCACCCCGACGCTGGTCTGGCCCAACAAGGAACGTCACGACGAGTTTCGTTCAGCGCCGCGCAAGCGGCGGCCGACGATGTCGCGCTGGCTTGCCGATCAGCAGTTGTTTCCGAAATTCTAAGTGGAGAGCGCGAGGGGAAGGTGACGATGCGCGCAATGACACGCCGCACGGTGTTGACCACGGCTATGCTCGCGCCTCTTACCGCAGTTGGTGCGCGCGCCGACGCCTATCCGGATCGGCCAATCCGCGTTGTGAGCCCGTATGCGGCCGGTGGCGTCGGCGAGAACATTATGCATTTGCTGGCGGCCGACATGGAGCCGCGTCTTGGTCAAAAGCTTGTCCTTGAGGCAAAGCCGGGCGCTTCCGGCAATCTCGGCGCCGAGGAAGTAGCGCGCGCGGCTCCCGACGGCTACACGGTCGTCATCGGCGCGACCAATAATTTCGTCATCAACCAGTATCTGATAAAGATGACGTTCGACCCGCTCGTGGCGCTTGCGCCGATCGCCAAGGCGGCGGAAGTGCCGCTGGTTCTGTTTTCAAATCCGTCCGTTCCGGCACGCACGCTGAAGGAATTTATCGCCTACGCCAAGGCCAATCCGGGCAAGGTAAACTACGGCGTACCGAGTCTCGGCACCGTCAATCATCTGATGATGGAGCGGCTCAAACAGACCACCGATACCCAAATCACCTGCATTCCGTATCGCGGCTCGCCGCCCGCGGTATTGGCGCTGTTGAAGAATGAGATTCAGGTTTTCCCGATCGGCCTGGCCGCTGTCGGAACAAATTTTAGCGACGGCAAGTTGACGGCGCTGGCGGTCGCGACACAGGAACGCGTGCCTATGCTGCCGGACGTGCCGACTGTTTCGGAATCAGGCTACGCCGGCTTCGTCGCGTCAAACTGGTTCGGCCTCGCCGCGCCGGCCGGCACACCGGATGGCATCCTCGATCTGCTCGCGGGGGCTGTCGCGAAGGCGCAGAATACGGACCTGGTGAAGGAACGGTTCATCAAACTCGGCATGCTGGTGCCGAAGCTTTCGCGGGCGCAGTTTGCGGAAGCCCTGCGGTCCGAGGCGGCGTCCTGGCGGGAGACGGTCCAGCGCGGCAAAATCTCCATCGAGTGATCCCGGCCGGGCGATCCGGTCCTTGCGGGATGCGGGGTTGTGCACTTGCCCTGCACCCAGGCACCCGCTATATCGGCGCGTCCGGGCCGCCGTCGCCATCATCGAGGCCGTCCGAACGGGCCGGAAGCGCGGTTAAAACAGCGCTTTCGTCATTGGAGGTCCCGCCCGTTCGCTGCCTCGCCAGCGCTGCCCCGGACGCGCAAAAGCTTCGTCCCGAAGGTTTGGTTTTAGCCCCAACCGCCGGATTGCCGGCGGCTGCCGCACGTTCGGGACCGTCTTTCATACCAAGGGGCTGGGAGTGTTCATGGCTCAAGCTGCCGCTGCTCATACCGCTAGCGCCGCCGGTTCTTCGGCGCGCGAAGATTTCGCTAAAATGATCGACGAGGAGTTCAGCGACGGTCATTTGCAAGAAGGTTCCGTAGTCAAGGGAACGGTTGTCGGCATCGAGAAGGACCTCGCGGTCATCGATGTGGGATTGAAGACCGAAGGCCGCGTGGCGCTGCGAGAGTTCTCAGGTCCAGGCCGCAACGCCGACATTAAATTAGGCGATACCGTCGAGGTCTATCTGGAGCGCATTGAGAACGCGCTGGGCGAAGCGGTGCTGTCCCGCGACAAGGCGCGCCGCGAGGAAAGCTGGGGCAAGCTGGAAAAAGCCTTCCAGAATAACGAGAAGGTGCAGGGCGTCATCTTCAATCAGGTCAAGGGCGGCTTTACCGTCGATCTCGACGGCGCCGTGGCCTTCCTGCCGCGCTCCCAGGTCGATATCCGGCCCATCCGTGACGTCTCCCCGCTGATGAACAATTCGCAGCCGTTCCAGATTCTGAAAATGGATCGACGGCGCGGCAACATCGTGGTCTCGCGCCGCACGGTGCTGGAGGAGACCCGTGCCGAACAGCGCCAGGAGCTGGTGCAGAACCTCGACGAGGGTCAGGTCATTGACGGTGTGGTGAAGAACATCACCGACTACGGCGCCTTCGTCGACCTCGGCGGCATCGACGGCCTCCTGCACGTGACCGACATCGCCTGGCGGCGTGTCAATCATCCGTCCGAGGTCCTCAACATCGGCCAGCAGGTGAAGGTCAAGATCATCAAGATCAACCACGAGACCCACCGCATCTCGCTGGGCATGAAGCAACTACTCGACGATCCGTGGCAGGGCATCGAGGCCAAGTATCCGGTTGGCGCCAAGTTCACCGGCCGCGTCACCAACATCACCGACTACGGCGCATTCGTCGAACTGGAGCCGGGCATCGAGGGCCTGATCCACGTCTCCGAAATGTCGTGGACGAAAAAGAA
>JASHVC010000775.1 GCA_030039655.1 Xanthobacteraceae bacterium
TCATGATCGCCTCCTGAAAGTGCTCGAAAGATGGCCACGCTAATTCCAAACATGCCAGTTACGATAATGTGTACTCGCGGTGAAACGGTCCGGCCGGCCTTACGAGCCCGTAGACAATAGCGCCAAGATCAGAGAAATTTCGGCCCTTCCGGCGGATCGGCTACGATAAATTTCGCCGGCACAAAAACGGCGTTGGAGGCGCCAGGGATGCCCTTTCCTCATGCTTCAAAGGCGCTGGAGCGCTTTACCGTCCTCGATCTCACCCGCGTGCGATCCGGCCCGACCTGCGTGCGCGAACTTGCGGACTGGGGCGCCAACGTCATCAAGATCGAGAGCCCGCCGGGCCTAGAGGAGCCCATGGGCGGCCCGCGCGAGGGCGGCGACTTTCAGAATTTGCACCGCAACAAGCGCAGCATGACACTCAACCTCAAGGCGCCCGAAGGGCTCGCGGCGTTCAAGCGCATGGTGAAGAAAGCCGACGTCGTAGTGGAGAATTTCCGCCCCGACGTGAAAAAGCGGCTCAAGATCGACTACAAGACGCTCTCCAAGATCAATCCGCGCCTGATCTACGCCAGCATTTCCGGCTTCGGCCAGGACGGGCCCTATTCCGGCCGGCCGGGCTTCGACCAAATAGCGCAGGGCATGGGCGGCCTGATGTCCGTCACTGGGCCGCCCGGCCAGGGCCCGGTGCGTGTTGGTATTCCGATCGCCGATCTCAGCGCCGGGCTGTTCGCCTCCATCGGCATCTTGGTGGCGCTGCTCGAACGCGAGAAGTCCCACAAGGGTCAGCAAATCGCGACCTCGCTCTTGCAGGCGCAGATTTTCATGCTCGATTTCCAGGCTGCCCGCTATCTGGTGCAGGGTGAAGTGGCCAAGCAGGCCGGCAACAATCATCCGACCAGCATCCCGACCGGAGTGTTCAAAACCAAGGATAGCTACATCAACATCGCGGCCACCGGACAAAAGATCTGGGAAAGGTTTTGTAATGCGGCGGATGCCACCGCACTGCTGCACAAGCCGGAATATCAGGGCGGCGCGGCGCGCTCAAAGAACCGCGATGCGCTCAATGCCGAAATCCAGACCTACATGGACAAACGCACCAGCGCCGACTGGGTCGAGCGCCTGAACAAAGCCGGCGTGCCGTGCGGACCAATTTACGCGATCGACGAAATGTTCGCCGATCCGCAGGTGAAGCACCTCAAGGTGGCGCAAAGCGTCACCAAGAAGGACAAGAGCAAGATGCAACTCGTGTCGCAGCCGGTCACCTTGTCGCGCACACCCTCGCGTTTCGTGGCGCCGCCGCCCGAGATCGGTCAGCACACGGACGCGGTGCTCAAGGAGTTCGGCTTTTCCGCGCGCGACATCGCGGCGCTGCATAAGGCGAAGGCTGTTTAACATCGTCATTGCTGGGCTTGACCCGACAATCCATACGGCGATGAGGCAACATGGATGCGCGGGTCAAGCCCGCGCATGACGAGTAAAGAAAGGAACGATTCAATGACCCAAACCGACAAGATGCTCTCGCGCAAGGAAGGGGGCGTCGGCATTGTCACCTTCAACAATCCCGAGCGGCTCAATGCCGTGTCGCTGGATATGTGGGAGGCGACGAAACGCATTCTCGACGACTTCGCGGCCGACAAGGACATCCGTGCGGTCGTGCTAACCGGCGCCGGCGGCAAGGCGTTCGTGTCGGGCGCCGACATCTCGAAATTCGAGAGCGAGCGCGCCAACCTCGAGGCCGCGCGCGCGTATGGCGCCAAATCCGACGCGGCCTATACCAGCATCTACGAATTTCCCAAGCCGACCATCGCCATGATCCGCGGCTATTGCATCGGCGGCGGGCTTGGCCTCGCCACCTGCTGCGATCTGCGCATCGCCTCCGACAACTCTCGGTTCGCGGTCCCGGCCGCCAAGCTGGGATTGGGCTACGGCTACGTCGGGCTCAAACGGCTGGTCGATATCGTCGGGCCGGCGTTCGCCAAGGAAATTTTCTACACGGCGCGGCAATTCGATACCCAAGAAGCGCTGGCCATGGGCCTCGTCAATCGCGTGGTGCCGTCGGACCAACTGGAAAGCGCGGTCAAAAACATCACCGATATGATTTGCGCCAACGCACCGCTGACCATCAAGGCAGTGAAGTTCACCGTCGGCGAAATCCTCAAGGATGAAACCAAGCGCAACGTTCCCCGCACCACCGAAATGGTTGAAGCGTGCTTCGCCAGCAGCGACTACAACGAAGGCCGCAGCGCCTTCATGGAAAAGCGCAAGCCGGTATTCACTGGCACCTAAGCGTCCGCTTTCTGCCCACTTCTGCCCATCGCAGACACCAAACATCGGCGTTTGGATTCGATTACCGTCATGGCCGGGCTTGTCCCGGCCATCCACGTCTTTAATGTTCCGCGCTGAAGACGTGGATGCCCGGCACGGGGCCGGGCGTGACGAAACAATACACTGGGAGGCGTTCGCCATGTTTCGTGGCACCAAGGACATCATGCTGCCGACGACCATTACCGGCTCGCTGCCGCGGCCGAGCTGGTACACGGAGAATCTCGGCACGCGGCATTTTCTCGAAGCCATGGTCAGCCGGCGCTTCCGCGAGCAGTATGAAGACGCGGTGGGCTGCTATCTGCGCGATCAGGAGATTGCCGGCCTCGATATCGTCACCGACGGCGACGCGCACTTCGACGATGACGTGGGCGGCCAGAGCTGGACCGCCTATCCGCCGAACCACATGAGTGGCCTCGACGCGCTCCATCCCGAGGCGACGCCCGCGGGACGCGGTGGCATCATGTTTCCGCGCGGTCACATCCTGCACGACTATCTGGAATCGCGCGTCATGCCGGTCATCACCGGTCCAATCGGACGCGGCAATCTGCAATACACCGCCATGTGGAAGGCGGCGCAGCGCTTCACCAAGCGGCCGGTCAAGTTCGGCGCCGTGTCGGCGGAGATCGTAGCCTTTGCGCTGCAGGACCGGTACTACAAAAGCGTTCCGGAGCGCATTTTCGCCATCGCCGACGCCTTCAACGAGGAATATCACGAACTGGCAGACGCCGGCTGCCCGGTGATTCAGATCGAGGAGCCGCAAATACACCTGATCGCCATCCGCAAGATTCAGGACAAGGTGATCACGCCGGAATTGATGGTCGAGGTGTTCAACCGCACGGTCAAAGGTTTGCGCGCGAAGACCGAGGTGTGGGCGCATTCCTGCTGGGGAAATCCATCACAGCAAAGAATGTTCGCGCAGGTGCAAAGCTACAAGCCGGCGCTGGAGACCTACAACACGGTCGATGCCGATCTCATCACCTTCGAATCGTCAAGCTCCGGCGCCATCGACCTCGAAGCCATCGGCAAGACGATCACGGACAAGAAAATCGCTATCGGCGTCATCGATCATCATGTGCTGCAGGTCGAAACGCCCGATCAGGTGGCGGCGCAAATCCGCGCGGCGCTCAAATATATTCCGCCTGAGCG
>JASHVC010000776.1 GCA_030039655.1 Xanthobacteraceae bacterium
AACAGGAAGGAGGCCCTTTTCTCGCGACGGGCGTCCAGATTCCGCCGCTCATTCAACTCCCTGCCCTCCTCGACCCGGCGATTCGGCTTAGCGAAGACGAGGGCGGCAGCGATGAAGACCTGCGCCTGCTCCTGGCTCCGGGCTCATCGCTCGGCGGCGCGCGCCCGAAGGCCTCGGTCGTCGACCGCGACGGCCAACTGGCGATTGCCAAATTTCCGAAGCACGACGATCAAATCCGCGTCACGCTTTGGGAGGCGGTGGCGCTCACGCTCGCGAAAAAAGGGGGTATCCCGACGCCGGAATGGCGCGTCGAAAACGTTGCCGATCGCAGCGTCATGCTGCTGCGCCGGTTCGATCGCCGCGGCGATATCCGCATCCCTTTCCTCTCGGCCATGAGTCTCCTCAATGCCGCCGACAACGAACAGCACAGCTACATGGAAATCGCCGACGCCCTGCGGCAGTACGGCGCCAAGGCCGACGAGGATTGCGCGCAGCTCTGGCGGCGAATCGTCTTCAGCATTCTGATCTCGAACACCGACGACCATTTGCGCAATCACGGCTTCCTCTACGAAGCCAGCGGATGGCGGCTATCGCCCGCTTACGACCTCAACCCGATGCCGATCGACATCAAGCCGCGCATCCTCACCACGGCGATTGATGAAGTGGATGGGACAGCCTCGCTCGACCTCGCCTATCAGGTCGCGGGACATTTTGGACTGAAGCCCACCCAGGCAAAAGCTATCGCTGCCGAAGTCGGGGCCGCTGTATCGCAATGGCGCTCCACGGCAAAAGGCCTCAATCTGACAACGGCCGAGATCGAGCGCATGGCTTCTGCCTTCGAACATGACGAACTTAAGCAGGCCGTGGCCGGCAAGGCTTAGTTGCGAGCGGCTGACTCCTTGAAATGGCAGCATTTCAACAGTCGCGCTGTAAAAACCGCGTAAGTGTGGAAAAGCGGGCGGCACGCATCCGGTCAGCCATTCAGTCGGGACGCGGTGTTACCGTGTGGCGACCACCCGTTTCCGCCGGTGCAATTAAGGCTGCCGCATGGCTTTCGGGTTGGCTTGTTTATTCGCTCTGTAATTCGAGACGATGCTCATAGAGTAGTGCGTCAATCACATTGGCTATCCGGCCCTGCTCCTTATTCGGTAATTGCTGCACCTTCGATATGGCATCGGCAAAGTCGTCCTCGTCGAAGTCGTCGGAATCGATCGAGTGCAGTCCCAATCGTGCCGCCGCTTCCTCGTGTGGAATGCCTCCTTCTTTTTCAATCCCGTTCTGCCACGCTCGGAAGCTGAACCGGCAAATATTCTCTCTCGATGTCGTCGGGCGAAAGGAACAGCTCGTCGAACGCCGCTGCAGGAAGGCTTCGCAGCCGGCGATTGAGCGTTGCGATAAGGTCGATGTATTTTGTGTCCACCGCAGATCTTGTCCTGAGTAAAGCAATGTTCTCGGCAGCGTAGCGCACCAACTCGCATGCGACGGGCCACGGCAACCGGCCGAATTCAAACGTCGACCGTAGCTGCCCGAACAGCGCTCGCGCGATTTAGTTGCAACCTTACAAAAAATGTCTCGTTGCCGGCAACTCAGTTGGTAGCCGGCGCGACTAGGCTCGCCTCATGGATTCTAACGGACACGAGGCCGAAGGCCGTACGGGCGGGTCCAAACTGATCCCTGCTGCAGAATACGTGCGCAAGTCCAGCGACCATCAGAAATACTCAACAGAGAATCAATCCGAAGCCAATCACGCCTACGCAGCGATCCACGGCATGGAAGTGGTGCGGACCTATTCTGACGAGGGGATAAGCGGTCTGACCTTCGAGAAACGCGATGCATTGAAGCAGCTCATCGCTGACGTTCAGACCGGAAACGTCCCGTTCAAAGTCATCCTTGTTTACGACGTGAGCCGCTGGGGGCGCTATCAGGACGTCGACGAGAGTGCCTACTACGAGTTCATTTGCAGGCGCGCCGGCATCGAGGTGCACTACTGCGCCGAGCAGTTCGTGAACGACGGAAGTACCATAAGTGCAATTTTCAAAGGTTTGAAGCGAGCGATGGCCGGCGAGTATAGCCGCGACCTTTCGGTCAAGGTTTTTGCCGGACAAACCCGGCTGGCCCGGCGGGGTTACATGCTCGGCGGCCTAGCGGGTTACGGATTTTGCCGGCTGCTCGTCGATCAAAACGGCATGCCAAAATGCACGCTCGCCTATGGGGAGCGTAAAAGCCTGGCGACCGACCGGGTGTTGTTGGTGCCGGGTCATCCGGACGAGATCGCTACGGTACGTTCGGTGTTTTCGATGTTCGTGCGGGACCGAATGCATGAACGCCAGATTGCGGCCGCTCTGAACAAGCGCGGAATCAAGAACGGCTTTGGCCGCCCCTGGCGCTCCAACGCCATTCTGCGGATGTTGGAGAACGAAAAATACATCGGCAATAACATCTGGAATCGCAGCTCATGCAAGCTGCAGACAGTTGTCCGGCGCAATGATCCCGCATTATGGATACGCGCCGAGGGCGCCCTGCCGGCGATCATCGATCGGAAGCTGTTCGAAGGGGCGCAGCGCATATTCGAGACGCGAGGCAAGACGACCATTGGCCGACGCCCTCGCGGGCTCACCGACGCCGAGATGCTTGATCGTTTGAAGGCGCTTCACCTTCAGCACGGCTATCTCACGCGAGCGCTGATCGACGCCAATCGCGAGCTTCCGTCGGCCGATACTTATTTCAGGCGGTTCGGCGGACTAAGAGAGGCCTTTAAAGCGATCGGCGTTCCGCACCGGCACGGCAAAGGGATTAGCAAGAGCGGGCGCCCGAGGGGGCTTTCTAACGACGAAATGCTGGCCATCCTGAAACAGCTTTGGAAGGAACGCGGCTATCTCACTGAAGAGATCATCCGGACAAGCCCGATAGCCCCGCAGGTGTCGGCGTATTTCACGCGCTTTGGTAGCTTGCGGCGCGCCTACAGCCTGATCGGGTTCGTGCCCGACCGGGAGCGCGCGAGGCCGCCGCGCATCGTACGGGGCGTGTGTAACGAGGTTGTATTGGACGCCTTGCGTGAGCTCCTCCACCGCCATGGGCGGCTAAGCAAATCGATCATCGACGGTAGCGACACCGGTCCGAGCCACGGCACTCTGGCGTTCCGCTTCGGAGGATTGCTGCAAGCTTACGATCTCATTGGATACACCTCGAATTGGTATGGGGAGAGGCATACCCGGCCGCATAACCTTTCCGACGAGCACATGCTCGATGCGCTGCGAACGCTTTGGCGGGAGCAAGGTCATTTGTCGCAAAAGCTTATCAGCAAAGTGAAATCGGTTCCGAGCCCTTACGAGTATTCCAAACGCTTCGGAGGACTGTCGCGGGCTTATGATCTCATTGGCTACGCGCACCGCGCGTCACGATCCCGGTGAGCTATGAGTCGAATCACGGCGTTACATACGGGTCCCGAGCTTGGGAAAGTAGGCCTTTCGCCTGTCGGCTACGGGGGTACTTTAGGATCCAGGCTAGCCTTTGCCCCCGCCGACGTTGATCGTGATGCTTATCGTGGAAGCGCCGGCCGGGACTGACAATGCCATGGCACCAGACGACGGAATCGCCGAGGAAGCGACCAGTTGTGCCTGAACGGGAAGTTGGCAATCCGGATCCGGTCGGAGCGTTTGGTCTATGAGGCTAAGGTAGGTCGCGAGCGCATGCCAGCACAGGACTGAAGATTTGACCTTACCGATCGAGCTAAATTGCTGGAGTGTATCGACGTGAGCAAAGCCCAGCTGCTCCGGCGGCAACGTCGGTACGAGATCCGGCTGATTCACAACCCGCCAAGACGTTAGGCCAAGCGCATTAAAGGTTGAGACGAAGTCATCATCGCCGACTGTGGGGGATGCAAATGTACAGATCGCCGGACTGGTGATCTTGGCGGTGCGGGCATTCTCCATCGTGTAAAGCGTAGCGAGCGCGGCACCCAGGCTGTGTCCGGTAATCTCAACCGAAGCCGCAGCAGAGAACCCGCTGGCTCGCGCTGCCGCCGGGGCATGGCGACCGATCAGATCAGCGATTTGCTGGGAAAATCCGCCAATGGACCTGAGCGATCGTGGGCCGACTGCGGCCGAAGCGCCGGGCTGGCGGTCGATCACCTCCAGGGTGTCGTAGATACGTGAAAAGCCGCTTGCTACAAGACCGCAGCCTGGAATCTTGAACGGCGTTTTAAAAATGGCGTTCACATCATCCCACCATTCAATGCCATTCGACGTTCCTCGAATGGCGAGGATGAAGCGATTTGCGCTCGCGGTGCTCTGCGCGATAAAGCCGTAGAAGCTCGGTCCCGTGCTGCCGATTATAAAGTCCTGCATCTGAACCCACGCAACCAGTTGGTATCCTGCAGGGAAATCACCGGATGGTGGTGGGGTCGGATTGGTGGGCTGGGCGTCGTACATCGAATAGGCGGCCTGAACGAACTGTCCGTAAAGGACTGCGGCCTTTGGATCGAACGACTGGCCACTGCGGGGCTGAGGATTTATCGACGCGCTGGGCCCTCTACCATCGGGCTGCGGACCCTCCTCTCCTCCGGCGGCACCGGCAAGCGGCGGAGGGTTAGGCTGTGCGGCGGCCCCAGACAGAAGGGCTAATAGTCGCTCGCCGTTCGGCGAGCCGAGACCCGTGCAAGCATCCCAACCTTGCTTGGCCGAGAAGCCGGTTACGCCATAGACCGAGTTGTTGCCGACGACGACGTCGTTGCTTGCCGCGCGGTTTCCGTACAGAAGGGGGACAAAGAATCCCGCCTTTCGTCCTAGGCGCTGGCTAAGAACAGCGGTCAAAGCCGCCCACTGCGGCGCCACCGCGCTGGTCCCCCCGCTCACGCCATCGGAGCCATTCACCCGGACATTGATCCCGGTGTTGGGATCAGCGTTGCCCGCAACGTCCGGCACACCGCGCATGACGAGAACGGACGTACCCTCGGCGATAAGTCCGGATTGCCAAGCGGAATTTTTGAAGTGCGTGCTTACGCCGCCGCCGGTGGCCCAGCCGTCGCCGTCGTTCCAAACCGTCTCGCTCGCGATGTTGGCGCCGCTGCCTTGGAGACTCGTTCCGCCACACGAAACGACGCCGCTTGCGCAGGTTCCAGGAAAATCGACATTGCGCTGGCCGTCATAGCCGG
>JASHVC010000777.1 GCA_030039655.1 Xanthobacteraceae bacterium
GGCTTTTGATCCTCGCCGATCGCGCGCGGTTGACCGTCGCCCCACGACAAGCCGGGGTTATGACACGATTCACAAGAGCGGCTCTTGGAGCCCGACAGAATTGGATCGAAGAACAGGGTTCGGCCAAGCTTGAACTTCGCATCCGAGTAAGGATTGTCCTTCGGATATGCAATTTCGCTGGGCCGCTTGTATTTGTCGTGCCAGGCAAGCCCGCCCGCCGGCGGCGCGCCGGAAACCGACGCGCCAACGCCGAGCGCGATGACGAGCGCGATCGTCAGGCGACCAGCCTTTGTCCCCAATGGATCTCGTGCACCCATGGCGCAAAGTTCCAACACCGCGATTGCCATCGCGTTAAACGGCAGCAAAAGGTCTCATTAAGCGCGCTTATGACGCAGTGGTATCAACAAACGTGCAGATGCTTCGTATTGCGATGCAAGGCTGCACATGGCGCCGTGAGAATCACTTTCCAAGCACCCAAACAATCGCGACGCGTCTGATAGTAAATGTGCTTATACCGGACGATGACCAAATCGATAACGGCATCTTTCAAAGAGGAACCAATCGATTAGTACATTGTTGCGGAAATCTTTGGATCATTTTTCCAACTTATGACTCAGCGCCACGATGTCCGCGTATTCGGTCTCCAAACGCATGCGTGCCGCGGCGGGATCTTCATAGCGGGCAAGCAGTCCGATTGCCTCGACCTTGGCGGTGAACGATGCATCGTGCGCCGCTTTTGCAACCGCATCGACCAAAACGCCGCGCACGCCGTCCGGTAATCCTTTCGGCGCGTAGAGTCCCATGACGAGGTTCAGGCCATTTTCGGCAATGCCGCGCTCGACGAAAGTTGGAACATCGGGCAACTGCGGCAGCCGACTGGGCGCCGTCGTTATCAGCGGGCGAAGCTTGTTGCTTGCGAACATCCCCGCGCCCGTCGTGTAAGGCACCATGCCGATATCGATCTGCTTACCCAGAATGGCAGTGGTCAGTTGCGCTCCGCCGGGAAACGGCACCGAGACCATATCCATTTGGAATTGATGAGCCAGCGCCTGCATGCTCAGCGACGACACGGTGCCGATGCCCGCCGAAGCGTAATTGAGCTTGCCCGGATTGGCATGCACGTAATCGATGACGTCAGCGAGCGTCTTCCACGGCGCATCCGCGCTGACCGCGAGCACGCTGACGTCGGTCGCGTAGTTGCCGAGCAGCGCGAAGCTATCGAGCGTGAACGGCACGTTCGTCCCCGATATGCGGGTGATGGTGAAAATCGAATTGATCCCCTGCCCGATCGTGTAGCCACTCGGCTCCGCCGTCGCGACCTCCTGCATGCCGAGCGTTCCACTGGCACCCGGCCGATTGATGAGAACAAGCGACGCGCTCAATGCCGATGACAATGCGGGCTCGATCATGCGCGCGGCGGTATCGACCGGACCACCGGGAGTCGCCGGCACGATCATCTGAATCGAGCGCGCCGGAAACCGCTCCTGCGCGAGCGCTGCGGCCGCAGCCCCCGCAAGCATTGCGAGCGCGATCCCCGCAACGGCCATCGCCGGCTTTCGCATCGATTCCTCCTGACAACAAGCAACGGGCCTGTCATACCATGACTGACCGAAACGCCAACTTTGCCGAGAAGAACCGATGCGCGTCGTCACGCTGGAAGAACATTTTGCCATCCCGATGGTGCAGGCCGGCGCAGTAGCGCCGGTGAGCAGCAACCAAGACCTTCCAACCGTCATCAGGAACGTCGGCGGCAAGATCATCGATCTGGCCGAAGAGCGAATCGCCGACATGGACCGCAACGGCATCACCGTGCAGGTGCTCTCGAAGGCCGGCGCCCATATGGGTCCGAACGCCGATGCCTTTGAGGGCAAGGAGGCGACGGCTTATTCGCGCCAGTTCAACGACGCGTTCGCCAAGAAAATCGCAGAGCGGCCGGACCGGTTTGCGGCCTTCGCGCATCTGGCAGTCAGCATCCCCGAGGCCGCGGCCGATGAACTTGAGCGCACCGTCACTGAATACGGATTCAAAGGCGCGCTGATCAACGGCATGATCCGCGGTCAGTTCCTCGACGATCCTAGGTTTGCGCCGCTGTTCGCTCGCGCCGAAGAACTCGACGTGCCGCTGTACATCCACCCCGGCATGCCGCCCGACGGCGTGCGCCGAGCCTATTACGAAGGCTTTCCGGCCAAGATCAGTTTCGCTCTCGCGGCGTTTGCGTGGGGCTGGCACTACGAGACGGCGCTACATGTCATGCGGCTGGCGGTCGCGGGAGTGTTCGACAAATATCCGCGACTGAACGTGATCATCGGCCACATGGGCGAGGCGCTGCCGGTCATGCTGGCGCGCTGCGAGCACGAATTCTCCAGCGACGTTTCGTATCTATCTCGGCCGCTGTCCAAGACCATCACGGATCAGGTCTACATCACGTCGGCGGGCTTTTTCACCAATCCGCCGTTTGTCGCCGCGCTTTCGACCTTCGGCATCGACCGGCTGATGTTCTCGGTCGACTATCCGTATGCCAGCAACGCCGAGGGCCGCAAGTTTTTGGACAACATTCCGCTGGAGGGCGCTGACCTGGAAAAGTTCGCTCACGGTAATGCGGACCGGCTGCTGAAGTTGAAGACCTGAAATGTCATGCTCCGCGAAGGCGGAGCATCCAGTAATCGCAAACCGTCAGGATGACCCTCACGACGGTGATTACTGGATCGTCCGCCTTCGCGGACGATGACATTCGGATGCGTCAGCCGCCGGATTGTGCCCGCGCAATCGCCGCGCGGACGCGGCTCGCCGTCACCGGCGTCTCGAACACGGCGGCGCCGAGCGGCCGCAGCGCGTCGTTGACCGCATTGATAATCGCCGCCGGCGGACCAATCGCGCCGTTCTCACCGATGCCTTTCATGCCGAACATGGAAAACGGCGATGGCGTCTCGATGAAGTCGAGTTTGACCTCGGGGATTGAGGGCGCGGTGGGCGCGGTGTAGTCGGCGAGCGTCGTGGCGGTCGGCTGCCCCGATGCGTCGTAGCTCGATTCCTCGTAGAGTGCGTTGCCAAGGCCGTTGGAAAATCCGCCGAGCACTTGGCCCTCGACCAGCAGCGGATTCACCCGCGTACCGCAATCGGCAACGATTGCGTAATCTAGTACCTCTACGCCGCCCGTGTCGGGATCAACGGCAACGACGGCAGCATGCGCCGAATAGGAAAAGACGCCGGGATCGTGCGGCTTGTGGCCGGCGGTGGCGGCCAGCCCTCCAGGGTCGGCGTCGGCCGGCAAATCTTCCGGATGGTGATACCAGGCGCGGCCGATCTCGGAAAATTCCACGCTGCCTTGCGGGCCGTAGACGCGACCGTCTTTGATCTTAACGTCGCCTTCCTTGCATTGCAGAAGATGCGCGCCGATTTTGGCAATCGGCGTCATCAGCAATTGGCACGCTTCCGCAATAGCGCCGCCGGTCGTGACCATCGAGCGCGACGTGTAAGTACCGGTGCCGGCGGTCGATGCCGAGGTGTCGCCGAATCGCACTGACACCTTGCGCGGGTCGATGCCCAGGACCTCGTGCGCGACCTGAGCAAACACCGTCTCGTGGCCCTGGCCGTGGGAATGCGAGCCGACTTCGAGAACGAGTTCGCCATCGCCCGTGAGCCGCGCCACCGCCGGCTCCATGCCCGGTACCAGTTCGATACCCCACGCCGAATAGCCGAACGGCCCTGTTCCGTAAGCGGTTTGCTCGTAGAAACAGGCCAAGCCAATGCCGATCAGCCGCCCATCCTCCTCGCCTTTCTTCTGCCGAGTGCGCACCGCCGGCATATCTACGAGTTCGGCAGCGCGTTTGACCGCAGCCGCATAATTGCCGCTGTCGAGCGTCTTTTTGGTGATCGACACGTACGGCATCTGCTCCGGCTTCACGAAGTTGCGCAGGCGCACTTCGAGCGGATCGATGCCAACGGCCTCGGCGATGCCGTCCATGATGATCTCATGGCCGATGCACGACAACGGACGTGCGACACCGCGGAAAGGCTGACCGGCGGGTTTGTTGCTCACCACGTTGATGGCGCGGCCGCGGAAAGCGCGGATGTCGTAGCAGCCCTGCATGTTGCCGATGGCAAGGCCGCCTTCGATGCCGGCAGGCCAGGGCCACGGCGAATAGGCACCCGAATCCACTGTCACGTCACAGTCGAGCGCGAGCACGCGGCCGTTTGCGTCGGCGAAGCCGGTAATCTTGCACCGATAATCGCGGCAAGTGGCGTCGCAGATCAGCGACTCATGACGATCCTGAACCCAGCGCACCGGACGGCGAAGTTGCATCGCCGCGAAGGCGACGCACACGGTTTCGCTCTCGACGTATGTCTTTAGCCCAAACGAGGCACCCACATCCGGCACCACCACGCGCAGCCGCCGTTGGCTGATACCCAGCACTTGCGCCAGGCCGATCTGCAGCGGCACTGGCAGTTGATGCGCCACATAGACAACGAGCTCGTCGAGCCTGTTGTCGTAGGACGCGACGCAGGCGCGGCCCTCGAGCGGGAGCGGATGCATCCGATTCATCCGGAAGCTGCGCTCGATCACATGCGCCGCCGCGGACTTCGCAGCATTGAGGTCACCGGCCTCGAGCTTGATGTCGACCAGAACGTTGTCGCCCCATTCGTCGTGGACGAATGGCGGTGATTTCTTCAGTGCATCCGCCATGGTCACCACTGGCGGCAGCGGCTCGAAATCCACCGCCACGAGCGCCGCGAGGTCTTCGGCTTCGGCTGCCGTCGGGGCGAGCACCATCGCGACTGGCTCGCCGACATGGCGCACTTTGCCGGCGGCGAGAATCGGCCAGTCCGACGGCTTGAAGCCCGGCAGTTTCGCCGTCGAACGCATGCGGCCGACGCCGCGCAGGTCTGCGGCGCAGAACACGTGCTGATCATAGCCTTGCGGCTTGCGCACCGCGGCGATGCGGGCGTGGGCATGCGGGCTGCGCACAAACGCGGCATGCAGCATGCCCGGCAAAGCGATATCGGCGCAGAATTGGCCGCGCCCCTCAAGAAAGCGCGCGTCCTCAAGTCGCGGAAGCCGGGCGCCGATGCCAAATTCGGTTGCCATGAAACGCCTCGACACACCCAGAGTGCGATCAACTTGCCTGTCTACCCAATTTGCAAACGCCCTTCCACCCTCCGTGGGGTTGTTTGCCGCGCTGGGCGTTTGATAAGGTCACACACAATGCGTTGGACAGCTCCGTGCTGAATCGGGCGGCCGTCTGTACTGGCGCGCAATCTTGAAATGGGAGGAAAGCATGAGTGAGGAAAATGCGCGCACGGCACCGTCGCGGTTGCGCGGTGGCGTTAGCCGGCGCGCGCTGATTGCATCTGGTGTTGGTGCCCTCGCCGCGCCGGCCGTGCTGCGCGTTATCCCGGCGAATGCGCAATCCAAGACCATCAAGGTGGGGCACGTCAGCCCGAAGACCGGTCCGCTCGCCGGATTCGGCGAAGCAGACAGCTTCATCATCGAGCAGGTGAACAAGATTCTAAAACCCGGGCTGCAGAGCGGCGGCAAGACTTACCCGGTAGAGATCCTAACCAGGGACAGCCAATCGACCGGCACGCGCGCGTCCGAAGTTGCCTCCGAGCTGATCGTGCACGACAAGGTCGATCTGATCCTCGCTTCGTCCGCGCCCGACACTACCAATCCGGTGGCCGATCAGGCCGAAGTCAACGAAGTGCCTTGCGTCACCACCAATTGCCCGTGGCAGCCTTATTTCTTTGGCCGCAACGGCAACCCGGCAAAAGGCTTTACCTGGACTTATCACTTCTTTTGGGGCCTGGAAGACGTTATCGCCTCCTATCTGCCAATGTGGGACAGCGCCTCGACCAACAAAGTGGTCGGCGGACTTTTTCCCAACGACGCCGATGGCAATGCGTGGGGCGATCCGCAGCGCGGCCTGCCGCCGGCGCTCACCAAGGCCGGATATCAATTGCACGACCCCGGCCGCTATCAGGTTATGAACAATGATTTCACGTCGCAGATTTCAGCGTTCAAAAGCGCCGGCGCGCAGATCGTCGTCGGCAACATGATTCCGCCGGACTTCGCGACGTTCTGGTCGCAGGCGGCGCAGCAGGGTTTCCATCCCAAGATCGTCACCATTGGGAAGGCGCTCCTGTTCCCCTCGGTGGTGAGGTCCCTCGGTGCGCGCGGCAACGGGCTCACGACCGAAATCTGGTGGACACCGACCTTCCCGTTCAAATCGGGATTGACGGGCCAGAGCGCGAAAGAGCTGACCGACGCCTACACGGCCGCGACCAAGCGGCCATGGACACAGCCGATCGGCTATCAGCACGCGCTGTTCGAAGTAGCGATCGACGCGCTCAAGCGGACAAAGAGCATCGATCCGAAGGCGATCCTCGATTCCATCGTGGCGACCAATTACCAGTCGATCGTCGGCCCGGTGCACTGGACCGGCCAGCCGGTCAAGAATGTGACCAAGACGCCGCTCGTCGCCGGGCAATGGCAAAGCAAGGGTTCGGCGTTCGATCTGGTGATCACTGAGAACAAGTCGGCGCCGAACGTTCCGGTCGGTGGGAAGTTGGAAATGCTGTCATGAACTGCCGCGGTCCGCGAAAGCGGGCCATTGCGTATTCCAGCGCGCGGCTTGGCAAATGACCGCTCCCATCCTGGCGCTGGAGAAAATCAGCAAGCGGTTCGGCGCCATCGTCATCGCCAACAGCGTCGATCTTACGCTCGGCGAGGGCGAAGCGCTCGGCATCATCGGGCCGAACGGCGCCGGCAAGACGACGCTGTTTGGCATCGTCAGCGGCGCCGTGGTGCCGGATTCCGGCCGCGTCCTCTATGCCGGCCGCAACATCACCCACATCCCGCCGGCGCAACGCTGCACTACGGGCATCGGGCGGTCGTTCCAGATACCGCTGCCGTTCACCGGCATGAGTGTGTTCGAGAATCTCGTGGTTGCCGCTACCTTCGGCGGGCGCCGACGCGAACGCGACGCCTACGACATCTGCATGGAGATTCTCGACCGCTGTGAGCTCGCACAAAAGGCTAACCGCCCAGCCGGCAGCCTCACGCTGATCGATCGTAAACGCCTTGAACTGGCTCGCGCGCTGGCCACCGACCCAAATGTGCTGCTGCTCGACGAGGTTGCTGGCGGCCTCACCGAACACGAGTGCCAGGCGCTGATCGAACTCATCGCCACGATCAGGCGCGGCGGCGTCTCGATCATCTGGATCGAGCACGTGGTGCACGCGCTGCTCGCCAGTGTCGATCGGCTCCTGGTCCTCCACAACGGCGCATTTATTGCTGACGGCGACCCACGCACCGTGATCCGCGATCCGGCGGTGGCGGAAATCTACATGGGACTGGAAACCGATGTCTGAATCGTCGGTGCCACCCCTGCTCGCCGTGCGGCAGCTCGACGCGTTCTACGGCGACTTCCAGGCGCTGTACGGGCTGTCGATGGAAGTCGGACCCGGCGAAGCGGTTGCGGTGATCGGTGCCAACGGAGCCGGCAAGAGCACTCTATTGAAAAGCATTGCCGGCCTGCTACGAGCGCGCCCGGACGCAATCGTTTTCGACGGTGAACCGATCGGCGATGAGCCCGCTTATGCGATTGCGGCGCGGGGCGTTGCGCTGGTGCCGGAGGGAAGAAGACTCTTTCCGTCGCTCAGTGTCGAGGAAAATTTGCTGCTCGGCGGGCAGCTCAAGCGGCCCGGGCCTTGGACACTGCGCAGCGTCTATGAACTCTTCCCCGTGCTCGGCGAACGCCGCAGCCTGCCGAGCACCGCGCTCTCCGGCGGCCAGCAGCAGATGGTCGCCATCGCCCGCGGTCTCATGGCAAATCCGAAATTGCTGTTGTGCGACGAGATCAGCCTCGGTCTCGCGCCCATCGTGGTGCGCGAAATCTACGCGCGCCTGCCGGCCATTCTCGCCGCCGGCACGTCGCTGGTGCTGGTCGAGCAGGACATCGCCCAAGCGCTCAAGGCGGCGCAACGCGTCTACTGCCTGCAGGAAGGTCGTGTCGCGCTGACCGGCGCCGCGAAGGATCTCAGCCGCGAGACCATCGCGGCCGCGTATTTCGGAGTGTGATCGGCCCATGACAGATTGGATCAACGTCATCCTTCAGGGCGTGCTGGTGGGCGGGCTCTACGCCATGTTCGCGGCCGGACTGTCTCTGATCTTCGGCGTCATGCGGCTCGTCAACATCGCGCACGGCGATCTCATCGTGCTCGCCGCCTACGTCGCGCTGGTCACTACCGAAACGCTCGGCATCGGACCGCTCGCCTCTTTGCTGCTCGTCGTACCCATCATGGCGGCCATCGGCTACGCGCTACAGCGGCTCATTCTCAATCGCACTCTGGGCGATGATTTGTTGCCGCCGCTCCTGGTGACGTTCGGACTCTCGGTCATCATCCAAAACGGATTGCTGACGCTCTTCACCGCCGACGACCGCAAACTGCAGGCCGGCCCTATCGAGGTGGCGACGGTCCGCGTGTTCGAGGGCGTCTATGTAGGCGTGCTGCCGTTTTTGCAGTTCGTCGTCGCCGTCGCGGTGATCGCGGCGCTGCAATTCATCTTTTATCGTACTGCGCTCGGCCGCGCCTTTCGCGCCACCGCGGACAGTCAGGAGGTGGCGCAGCTCATGGGCCTCGACAACCGCCACGTCTTCGCGCTGGCGATGGCGCTGTCGCTTGCCATCGTCGCCATCGCGGGCGTGTTCCTGGCGATCCGCGCCGATTTCGATCCTTCGATTGGGCCGGCACGCCTGATCTTCGGCTTCGAAGCGGTCATCATCGGCGGGCTGGGCAGCCTGTGGGGCACATTTGCGGGTGGGCTTGTGCTCGGCGTCGCACAAGCGGTCGGTGCGCATATTGATCCCGGCTGGCAGTTACTCGCCGGCCACATCGCATTTCTCGTCATTCTCGCTGTGCGCCCCGAAGGCCTGTTTCCCAAGGTGCACGGATGAGCGTGCGCGTGACCTTCACCAGCCGCTCGAGCCGGATCGGCATGGCGCTCACCACCGTTGCTTTGCTCGCGTTAGCGGCGGCGCCGGCATGGGGCGGGCGCGATGACCTGCAACTGCTTTCTCAGATGTACGCTTATGTGGCGCTGGCGAGCTTGTGGAATCTGCTAGCCGGATATTCCGGGCTCGTCTCGGTCGGCCAACAGGCTTACGTGGGCCTCGGCGCTTATCTGCTGTTCGCCTGCGCAATCCTCACCGGCCTGTCGCCGCTCGCAGCCATTCCGGTCGCCGGCATCATCGCGGCGGTGGTGGCGATACCGGTCGCCGGCCTGGTGTTCCGGCTGCGTGGTCATTACTTCGCGATCGGAACCTGGATC
>JASHVC010000778.1 GCA_030039655.1 Xanthobacteraceae bacterium
ATTGGTATTGCTATAGCGCCAATTGGGACTGTCGTCCTTCTCCCAGACCCAGACTTCCGGCGGCGTGTATTCAGGTGTGTCAGTCATGTTGGGCTCGTGTTTGTCGCTCAAAAGGTTCGCCGAATGGATAGAGCGGCGATCGTGGCCTGTCTAATCATGGTTGTGGGTGTTGTCATGCTATGCGGCGGCTGCCGACCCGATTATCCAAAGAGACGACGGCCGCTACATGCTCGCCGCTGCCTCCGGGAAGGTGATCGTATCAGTTCAACTCTCAATCTAGGAAGCGCCAGAGCGGTCGGCCAACGCCCGCCGATGTCGGCTTTGGCGTCAAAGGCGACAGGCGGTCGTATTTGCGTGATGTCCGTTCCTGCGCACTGGTAGCCGACATGGCTTTCGCGGCTTTGTCACCACTGGCGGTGCTGTGTTCGTGGCCCTGGGAACCATGGGATACAAACATTGAAAGCATGGCAGGCAACGGCGAAAGAACCAGAGCCATCCTTTCGAAGACGCAGATTGATCTAAAGCTCATCCCTGGAATCGATGGACATTCGGAAATCTGTCAGCTCACCGCATACAATTTGACCGGCATCGCCGCGAAGGGCGCTCGGCTTGGTCCGGGACGACTTCACCTGATCCCGCACGTCAATGTTCCGGTCGCCGATTTTCCCGTCCGCAAAATCGTCGGCGCACACCATTTCATTGCCGATCTGACGCTGCCGTACGGACGCGTGCTGTATGACTACAAGTAGCCGAGATCGCTTCGTTAGTGGCTCCCGGCAAATAAAATATAGCTGCAATTTCAATCGTTTCAGTATGATTTGGCGGAGAGGGAGGGATTCGAACCCCCGATACGGTTGCCCGTATGCCGCATTTCGAGTGCGGTGCATTCAACCACTCTGCCACCTCTCCAAAGCATTACCCAGTAAAAGAATTTCGTGCCAATGCAGTGTAATGAAATGCGTATTAGCTACCGCTTTGCTATCCAACTGTTTCCGGCGCCTGTTTAGGGCCGCCTGCGGGGCGGCGTCAACAACCTCGACAACATCTTCCTGGGCGCCGTTGAGGGCGCGGCTGTAAGACATCGAGTGTGATGGCGATCGCCGAACGCCTCAGTCGCTCCCGCACGACTTGGAGTCGATCCTGATTTTCGAAGGGTCGGGTCAGGCCGCGGCTGTAACGGGTTGCCAACGACCTACGCAAACAACGAAGGTGTCTTCAGACAGCCGAATACAAAGCTGCATTAGAACGCCTCGGCTTGCGTGAGGCGGTGATTGCGCCGCGCGTCCGCAGCCCAAGAAGCTCAGGCTTCACTCGAGCAGCTTCACGCCCGCTCAGCCGGGTCAATCGGGCCGCAAAACGTCTCTAATGCACGTTCAAGCAGCGGGAGCTCGCGCGCACGCGCGAGCCGGTCGGCAAGATATGAGTCGCTCGGCGTTTCAACAGCCGGGTTGACAGTGGTTCAACCGCCGGCCCTCGCGCCGCCTCAGCAAGCAAAACCGGCTTCGACGGCTCTACCGCTATGGTCAGAACACCGCGCCCGCGGGGAGCCCAGATGGATGCCGATCATGGGCCACATATGAACGCTTGCTCACGCTGCTAACCCGAATTTGAGTCACCCGAACTTCCTTGTGCGCCCTACTCGTATTTTGTCCGAGGCAGGCACGAGCCATTCGCTCCTGCTCCGCCGTTATGCCGTTCGCTCTGGCGACAGCAGCCGCCTGTTGGAAACCCACCTGCGCCACATACGAGCGCACCATTTCGCACGTGATCTCTTGGGCGTGCGCCGGTGCAGTGAGGGCTACGGCGCTGAGCAGCGCCAGTGAGGTGATCGTTAGCATCCTAATCGTCATGTGCTCTCGTCCTCATCAGCTAAGGGCGTTGGAAGTACCATGTCGGTAAGCCGCAGGGACCAATTCCTGTGCTGCAGTATAATTGCGTATAAAACTTAATTTTTTGCGAGCGGGAGAATTATCAGAGAGCTTGGCTAGAGGAGCGCGTCGCCGTTTTGTTTCCGGTTCTTGAGAGAGCAATTCATCGTTTTTTGACTAGACGCCGCGATCCTATGCAATCCCACCAAGACCATCTTCAAGCTGACGGAACCTCGTTTGACGGTGGAACTGTAATCTGTTCGGCGAGTATTTTAACTATCCGAAATGGGAAAAGCACGAATTCGAAGCTTTCCAGGAATTAATAGTTGAGCACGACGTGAAATACAGAAAGATCACCGACAATCAATCGCTCAGTCACTTTGGCGGCTCCAGGCCGCTCGATTTCCATTGTGGCTGCTCCTGGCCGCTCACCAACATCTTGAGGAGTGCGGCCGCGGCGTCGGCCTCAGTGGCCTTCGTGGTGACTGCCGCCTCATAGTTGGTGTAACGCTGCATCGGCTCTGGTACAGGGCCGCCGAATTTCACGAACGGTCGAATCTCGCTGATGTTGAAAAATCCGATTTCGATCTCGCCTTTAGCGATCTGCTGCTGGCCAGGATCAAGGCCGACGACCTGCAGCTTCGGCCTGATGTCGTCCATCACGCCGGAATTCTGCAGGATGGCTTGAATAAGGATTCCGCTGCCGTTGGGCATCGCCGGATCGCCTACCGCAATTGACTTGGCGTTGAGTAGCGCCGTCTTGAAGGCCGCCGGCGTTGAGATATCCGGGGGCGTGGCTTGAGGTGCAACCGCCATGCCGATGCCGCCGCGGACCACTTTGACGCGCGTGTCGACCTTTAAGCCCCCGAGTTTGACATAATCGTTCATCGCGGGCGCCGATTGCACAACAATGTCAAACACCTCCCCGGCCGCTAGTTTTTGCGAGACTACAAGCGGCGAGCCGACGGTGTAGTTCACCTTGTTGCCGGTCGTCTTACTGTAATCGGAGACGATTTTGTCGAGAGCGCCCTTGACCGCGCCGACGCTGATCAGTTTGACTTCGGCGGCAATCGCCATCGAGGCCGACGTCAGCACGATCGCCAAGCCGCCGCAGAAGCTCTTCCAGTTTGCGCCCACGTTCTCCTCCCTCGCTCAACAGTCGGCTATATTGCAAAGCGTGCCTGGAACGTGTTGCTACCATTTTGCCATTCAGTTGTGTAGCAGAGCGCGGGACAGAGCAGCACGACTCGGGACGGTCTTTTGAAATTCTTCAGAAGATTCAACACCCCGTCGGCATAACGCGAGACACAAGGCGGCGGTGCTCCGCGCCGCTGGAGCTAACGGGGCCTCAACTCTATACTAACCTGCCGCAGCAACGAAAAAGTCGGGGTAGGAGCACTCAATGGCGGAATGGTTCGTGGCCAAGGCTTCGGAACTGCCGGACGGCGACAGGCGCATCGTTACCGCCGGCAAGGACGAGATCGGCGTTTTCCACAAAGGCGGCGCCTATTACGCCTACAGCAATTACTGCGTCCATTCCGGCGGCCCGGCCTGCGAGGGCATCATGATCAACAAGGTAGTCGACCTGATCGCCGAGGATCGCACCTATCAGGGGCAGACCTTCTCGGACGAAATGCATTTCGTCTGCCCGTGGCATGGCTACGAATACGAACTGGAAACTGGGCGCTGTGTCGGCGACCAACGGCTGAAGCTGAAGAAGTTCCAGGTGGTGCGCCGCGGCGAAGACATTTACGTGGTCACCTGAGCCTGGCAGCGAAAAGCCATCGCCCAGATAAAACCAAGCGCGCCAAAACGGAGTGCACCATGGACACGGTCCCGAGCGAAGTCCGCAAGCTCAATTTCGACGATTACTCGACCTCAAAGCATCTGGAGCATGCGGCGCAGCAGGCGCGCGCCCGAAATTTTCAGGATTTTCTGATCGTCGACGTGGACGCGCACCATTACGAGAACGAATCCTACAAGGAAGTCTTCCAATACATCGAAAGTCCAGTGATCCGACGCGACATGATCGATTCGGCGAAGCGCCCCGGCCGCTCGGGCCTGCTCAATTCTTCGGTCGGAAATCAGAACCTCGGCGGCCGCATCACCCGCGCCAACTTGCGCCCGCTGCAAAAGGTGGCGAACGACGGCCGCCATCGCGACGTCGCCATGACGCTGGAGTGGATGGATGCGATGGGCGTCGACTACGCCTGCATGTTCCCCACCCCGATGCTGTTCCTGGGCCTGCATCCGCAAGTCGAGATCGAGGTCGCGCTGTGCCGCGCTTACAATCGTTGGCTCTGCGAACGCCTGCTCGACGTCGAGCCGCGGCTCGTGTCAATGCTCTACATTCCGTTCAACGATCCCGAAGCCGCCTACAAGACCGTGAAGGATTTCGGCGACAAGAAAGGCGTCGTCGGCTTCATGGTGACCTCGCCGCGCTACAAGCCGGTGCACGACAACGCCTACATGAAGACCTACGCGCTGCTGGAGGAAATCGGCAAGCCGATCTCGTTCCACGCCGCCTATTCGTGGGAGGATCGCGCACTGCAGATGACCAATCGCTTCATCTCCGTGCACTCGCTGGGCTTTATGTGGTTCAACATGATCCACATGACCAATTGGGTGGTGAACGGCCTATCCGAACGCTTCCCCAAGCTGAAAGTATTGTGGATCGAGAGCGGGCTGACCTGGGCGTATACGCTGATGCAGCGGCTCGATCATTCCTTCATGATGCGTACGTCCGACTGCCCGTCATTGAAGCGCAAGCCGAGCGAATACATGCGCGAGATGTACTACTCTTCGCAGCCCATGGAAGTGCCCGAGGATCTTTCGATCCTCGAAGCCACGTTCAAGATGATCAATGCCGAGACACAGCTTCTTTGGTCGTCCGATTATCCGCACTGGGACTTCGACCTTCCTGGCGTGATCTATGATCTGCCGTTCCTCAGCGAGAAGGCCAAGCGCAACATGCTCGGCGGCAACGCCGCGCGCGTGTTCAATCTCGATACCAAGGTGGTGAAGAAGATTCCTTAGTAGGTAGCCCGGATGAGCGAGGCGACATCCGGGAGCAGCATTCAAGCTGGTTAATCGTTCCCGGATTTCGCTCTGCTCATCCGGGCTACATATATGAGCACGGGGAGGACGCTATGAAGCTTGCGGCGTTCAAATCGTCGACTCTGCTTGTTTTGTCGCTGATGCTGCTGTTTGGCACACCCGCTTTGGCCATCGACTACCCGACGCGGCCAATCCACTTCATCGTTTCGTTCGCGGCCGGCGGGCCTAACGACACGATCGCGCGCCTCCTCGGCCAGTACTTGTCGGAGCAGCTCGGCCAGCCGTTCGTGATCGAGGATCGTGCTGGCGCCGGCGGCAATGTGGGCATGCAATACGTGCTTTCGCAGCCGCCTGATGGTTACACCATCGGCTTCGTGGCGCCGAACAACGCCATCAACACCACGCTCTACGAAAACATCCCGTTCGATTTCGTGCACGACAGCACACCAATCGCCGGCACCATGAAGCTCGCCAATGTGCTGGATGCGAACCTGAACTTTCCGGCGAAAACTATTGCCGAGCTGATCACCATGGCGAAGGCCAGTCCGGGCAAGATCAATTTCGGCTCGGGCGGCGTCGGTACGTCGCCGCACATGTCGGGCGAGCTGCTTGAGGCTATGGCGGGCGTCAAGCTCACGCACGTGGCCTATCGAGGCACCGCGTTGGGGATGACGGATCTGCTCGGCGGGCAGATACCGCTGATGTTCGACAACCTGCCGGGCTCCATTCAACAGATCCAGGCCGGCAAGATTCGCGCGCTCGGTGTCACCACAGCGAAACGGACGGACGTGCTTCCTGACGTGCCGACGATCGGCGAAACCGTGCCTGGTTACGAGGTGTTTGTCTGGTACGGCATCAGCGCGCCCAAAGGCGTGCCGCCGGAAATCGTCGACAAGCTCAACGCGGCGGTCAACACAGTGCTGGCCAACCCCGAGCTCAAGGAGCGCTTCCATACGCTTGGCGGCGAGGTGATGCCGATGAGTTCGGCTGAATTCGGCAAACTCATCGCCGACGAGACTGAGAAATGGGCCAAGGTGGTGAAGTCAGCCGGCTTGAAGGTGCAGTGAGGCGAGGCGGCTCGCGACGAACCTCAGACACTGCCGCGCTCGTTAGAGTCATTGACTAGGCGCCGTCATGCCCGCTCGTCGCGGTCATCCGCGTCTTGCTTGCGATGGCTAAGGAAGACGTGGATGGCCGGGACAAGCCCGGCCATGACGGGTCAGAGTTGGCGCGGCTGTAATGGCAGCCGAAACGCGGTTGGTCGTATTAATCTCACTTCGCCGGCGCCACCAGCGAATAGCGCTCGTCGGAGGCGAAGCATTCGGCTTGCGGGAAGCCCAACTCC
>JASHVC010000779.1 GCA_030039655.1 Xanthobacteraceae bacterium
TGATGGTGTCGCCGCGATTGAGCAGGAGGTTGTTGACCAGATCGAGCCCCTGCAACGAGCCGGAGGTGATGAGGATTTCGTCGGCGGTGCAGGTGATGCCGGCGGTGCGCTTGAGCTTCTGCGCCAGAAATTCGCGCAGGGGTCGATATCCTTGGGGGCCGCTTGCCAGACCGTAGGTGGCGAGCGTGGCGCCTTCGCGCTTGAGCACGGCGGTCATCGCCGCGATGAGATCGTCGACTGGAACTTGGTCCGGGTCGTTGTTGCCGCCGACGAAGCTGTATTTGGCGAGGCCGTTCCATTTGGCGGCGGCCGGTGGCAGCCCCGAAGCGAGCAACGGCGCGAAGTCGAATGTGGGCATCTGTGCTTTTCTCCCTGGCGCAACCTTAGCTGTCATGGCCGGGCTTGTCCCGGCCATCCAAGTCTTCGGCCTCGTCGCCACAAGACGTGGATGGCCGGCATAAAGCCGGCCATGACGCGCTACGCGCGTCACTTTCCCCACCCGCAGACTCGCCCCATATTCCGCTCATGGCGAAGGGCCCCAAGCAGCGCGATCCGGCGAAGCATTCGAAGAAAGACCCGGCGAAGCCGACGCGCGCCAAGGCGGCGCGGCCGGATGTGCCGCCGCTCGATCCCTCATTGGCGGAAATCCTCAATCCGGCAATCGGCCAAGGCCGCGCCGGCATGGGTTCGCTGACGGGCATCGACACGCAGCAGGCGAAGACTCCTGCTTCTCGGCGCGAGGACGGTTCCCCCTCACCCGATCCGTCGAGCCAACCCATCCCCACGCGGGAGAGGTGGAGTGACAAACCTGCCGCTCCGCAGAAGACCGGGCTTCAGCCGCCACCCGACAATTCCTTCGACCGCCGGGCCGACTTCGCCAACGCACATCGGGCGCGCAAATCCACACGCGAGGGATTCGACGAGGCGCCGCAGCAAAGCTACGTCGGCAAAGATCCTTCGGCCTCGCCGGCGCCGCTGGGCGAGCTAGACCCCGATCTGGCGCGTGCACTGGGGATAGGGGAAGACGAGCAAGCTGAGGCGTCAGCGTCCACTGAGGACAAGCCAGACGCCAACGTCATCAAGTATGGCGATGCACCGGCCCGCTCACGCATCGGGCGCGGCGAAGTCGGCACAGTCGCGGGCCTCGCCAGCCAACAGTCGCTCGACAGATTGCTGCGCGAGGGTCGCGTCGAATTTCAAGGGCAGCTGTGGACGCCGCACCGGCCGCCGCGGCCGGACAAGTCCGAAGGTGGCAAGCACTTCGTCATCAAGTCCGATTTCGATCCGAAGGGCGACCAGCCGCAGGCGATCGCCGAATTGGTCGAAGGCGTTGGCCGCCACGACCGCACCCAGGTTTTGTTGGGCGTCACCGGCTCGGGAAAAACCTTCACCATGGCGAAGGTGATCGAGCAGACCCAGCGCCCGGCGCTGATCCTCGCGCCCAACAAGACGCTGGCGGCGCAGCTCTACGGCGAGTTCAAGAGCTTTTTCCCCGACAATGCCGTCGAGTATTTCGTGTCCTATTACGACTACTACCAACCGGAAGCCTACATCCCGCGCACCGACACCTACATCGAGAAGGATTCGTCGATCAACGAACAGATCGACCGCATGCGCCACGCGGCGACGCGCGCGCTGCTCGAGCGCGACGACGTGATCATCGTCGCTTCGGTGTCGTGCATCTACGGCATCGGCTCGGTCGAAACCTATTCGGCGATGACGTTCACCATCAAGCGCGGCGAGCGGCTCAACCAGCGCCAACTCCTCGCCGATCTGGTGGCGCTGCAATACAAGCGCTCGGGCGGCGATTTCTACCGCGGCTCGTTCCGCGTGCGCGGCGACGTCATCGAGATTTTTCCCGCGCACTATGAGGACCGCGCCTGGCGCGTCTCGCTGTTCGGCGACGAAGTGGAATCGATCCACGAGTTCGATCCCCTCACCGGGCAGAAGACCGACGAACTGGAATTCGTCAAAATCTACGCCAACTCGCACTACGTGACGCCGCGGCCGACGCTGTTGCAGGCCATATCGGGCATCAAACTCGAACTGCGGCAGCGGCTCGATCAGCTCAACGCTGCCGGACGCTTGCTGGAAGCGCAGCGGCTCGAACAGCGCACGCTCTACGATTTGGAAATGATGGAAGCGACCGGCGCCTGCGCGGGCATCGAGAACTATTCGCGCTATCTCACCGGCCGCAAGCCGGGCGAACCGCCGCCGACGCTGTTTGAATACGTGCCCGACAACGCGCTGGTGTTCGTCGACGAGAGCCACGTCACCGTGCCGCAGCTCGGCGGCATGTATCGCGGCGACTTTCGCCGCAAGGCGACACTCGCCGAATACGGCTTCCGCCTGCCCTCGTGCATGGACAACCGGCCGCTGCGCTTCGAGGAATGGGACGCCATGCGGCCGCAGACCACGTGCGTCTCGGCAACGCCGGGGCCTTGGGAGCTCAACGAATCCGGCGGCGTGTTCGCCGAGCAGGTGATCCGCCCGACCGGCCTGATCGATCCGCCCGTGGACGTGCGACCGGCGCGCACGCAGGTCGACGACTTAGTCGGCGAAGTGCGGCAGGTGGCGCAGCGCGGCTATCGCGCGCTGGTCACGGTGCTGACTAAGCGCATGGCGGAGGATTTGACCGAATACCTGCACGAGCAGGGCATCCGCGTGCGCTACATGCACTCCGACATCGACACCATTGAGCGCATCGAGATCATCCGCGACCTGCGCCTCGGCGCCTTCGATGCGCTGGTCGGCATCAATCTCCTGCGCGAGGGCCTCGACATTCCCGAATGCGCGCTGGTCGCTATCCTGGACGCCGACAAGGAAGGATTTCTGCGCAGCGAGACGAGCCTGGTGCAAACAATAGGCCGCGCCGCACGCA
>JASHVC010000780.1 GCA_030039655.1 Xanthobacteraceae bacterium
GGCGCTCTCGCGCGAACAGAATTGTCCGATTACCTATAGGGCGTAGCGATCTGCTAAAGGAAGAAATGGTGCGTCGTCAGGCGCCGCAATGGTTGCGATAGCGTCCGATTTTATATGGGAACCACCTGAAGGCCGTTGTTGAGCGCCTGCTTCGAAACAACGTCTGCTCCGATTTCAAGTTCAGCAGCCAAGTCGAAAACCTGATCCTGCTGTAGCCGGGAACGCTTGGCGTGCTTTCGCAAGAAAGCGAGTGGCGCCGTCAACTCAGCAGCAAATGCACGATTAGCTTGTTGGTCTCGAGTCACCGCTGATGTCAAAAATCGAGATTCACTTGCTTCCGACGCCCAGGCAGCGAATATACCCCGCGCTGCCGCAAATCGGCGCTGCACGGGCACTGGCTGCAATAGCCCAAAGCGCGCCTCATTACCGTTTCGAGCGACAACTCCTGACAAATGCGTTTCGCCGCCGAGCATCGCTGAGCCCACCGCTACCGGATCGATACCCAAGCGTTCAAACACCTGCTTGGCGCCGTGTGGATCGGCTTCATCCAATCTAAATTTGTTTCGAAGGGTGGCGGCGGCCCGCTTGCCACGGTGCCAGGCCTCTAGATTAAAGTTATCGGCGGGCATGGGCACGGATAAGAGTGACTCTAGGTTAGCCGCAGTCGAGGATTTCACCGCGGAACATGCCGTGTCCCCGGTTTCTGCTATCACTTCAAAATTGTCAGGCGTTGCCACTAGACAAAGGTCCATCAACAGACGTTCACCCAACGCCTTGTGTAACTTTTCGAACAAAGATGCCATTGAATCGCTAACTTCGTCCGGCGCAAGTCCAAGAGCGCCAGCCAGTTGGCAAAAGAAACGTTCTTCGTCGCCGACTGCGTTAACGGCTGCCCAACTCTCTTGTAAACCCGTTCCTGAAATACCGGCCTTTTCGAGTCGCTGAACCGTCGTCTCGACAAATCTGCTCAATTCACGTTCTACGTCATCGCGCGAGGGTGATGCCGTCGCGCTATTTCGAAACTGAATGTCGGCTAACGGTACGTCGCGCGATCGAGCTGAAATCAAGATGCTCCTGCCGGTCGGATTAAACTGAACTCGCGGCAGCGCAAAGCCGTGTTGGGCTGCGAGAATTGAATGGCGCGAAATAAAACCGGAATCCTCCGGAGCGTCTTCGCTCTTTCGGGGCTCCCAAAGTAGTGGCCACCAATTTTCTGCTAGCCACTCAGCTAGAAAATAAGCCGGTAGCTCTAAATGCTCGTGTAGAGTTCGATGCTCGTCACGAAACTCGCTCACATTCTTGTCATTCACCATGATTGAAAGTTGGCAAAATGACGCCTCGAGCTCGGATGAGCCCTTACGTTGCAGCCAGGAGCGGTTTAGGCGGAAACCGGTCATCGTCTTAAATCCGGAGGTAATCCTACGGGCTCTATTGGATAGGCGTGATAGGTGCCTGCGGTTCCCACACTGGTACAGGCCTCATACCACACATCACCTTCCCTGTGCCAAACATGGCGAGGAAACTCACCGCACCATTGCCTGGAAACCAAACGATTCCGTATAGCGGCGCGCAGGGCTATGAGTGCCTGCCCGCGGGTCCACTCTCGAGGGCAATGAGTCGCCGGCTTTGCTCGTCCCTTGGGAGGTCGGCCGTCCGGCGCAGGACAATGATACTCGCTAGCCACGTAGGTAGCGTTAACGGCGGCGGATTCAAGCCGATCCTGGGGCGATGTTCTGTCGAGGAATTTTGGCTTGGTCGGATACTTCACCTGACGCTGCGGGCGCTTCATCCCTCCTTCCCTCTTTTCGGCCCCACAACCAGAAGTCAATTACCTTGCAGGTCGTAGGTCAAGAGCTTCGGTGCTCCTCAGCGGGCCGCTGGCGCCGATCTCCACGCCGCCCGCTAAGGTTTTGCATCAGTGCGACCTTATAGGCGCCCTCGGCAAGCCGCCCCGTTTACGCAGACGTTCACGCACGGATTAACCTTGCCGGGTCATTCCGCTTCAAACCTGTGGTAGCAACGATACGATGGTGCATCGGCCAATAGAGCGGCGTGGCTTGTTAGGGACGACCCACCCCCTATCCCTCGTCCTGGATCGGTCGCGCCGCTCGTCGAGCTCGTAACTACCTGTCCAGCTTCAGCAGCTCTTGCGTCATCAAGCTTCTGGCCAAGTCCCAATCCTCAAGCTTCACCATATGAAGCATTTGCCAAAGCTTCGACGTAGGTGAGCAGCCATCTCCCCCCGAGCTGTCGAGGGATTGGAGCATTAGGTTCGATCTTGGAACCTCGTCCGTCGCTTCCTTCAGTGCCTTCAGATCGGCTGAAAGCCTACCGCCGTTTCCGATGATTTCGTACCCGACCCGTTGTCCCTCGGCGAGGACCGTCAAACCTGCCCGTTCAACAGCGGCAACGTGCACGAAAACATCGGGCGTGGCGACACTCAGCGCGTGCTGCGGCCGGATGAAGCCAAACCCCTTCCCGGGGTCATACCATTTCACCGTACCCGTAGGCATTGCGATGCCGTCTCCTTGTGGGCGACGCTGCTGATCTAGAAGCCAAGTATCGTCGCGTACCCGTCCTCACCACGACGCAAACCTAACAAGCCCGAACGGTCGCGGCATCGTTAAGACGCGGAGATGGTTACAAACGGCAGCAGCGCTCTTTAGGGTTAAACAGACGCGGGGCGAGCGTGCACCGGCCCCGCTCACTTGCCACCGACGAATCCGCTGTCCACAGGCAGTAAGCGACAAATCGTTGCCCCCTCGTTTTAGTTGCGGGAATATACCGCTGGGGGGAGCACCGAATTGATGCGCTTTGCATATACGGCTCTTGCCGTCATGCTCGCTGGGTGCGCGACTACGTCAACGTCCTCGTCGGTGTCGTCACCGGTCTGGACGCAAAACGGTCGCCCAGTGGCCAGCGACGTTGGACTCACAGAACAGTTTCAGACACAGCGCACGACCTGCCTCGGTAATGGGGAAAAAGCCGGCTCCGGCACGGCAGATGCGACGTTCCTGAGCTGCATGGCCCAAAAGGGCTACATGCTGATCTTGCCTGGCAACAAGACCCCAATATCACAACAGCAATTCGCAACATTGACCGAAGAGCAACGATCAGAAGCGATCTCACGGTAGTGAAGCGCAACAGTCACGGACCAAATGGGGCGGGGGCTCGGTCTCAAAGTTATTTTCTGCTGCGTGGCTCTCGCGGGCTGCGCCGAGCTCTCAGCGTCCCCCGGGCCGCTTGGTGCGGTTGCCATGGTCACGCCGGAAAATTGGATTCCGGCGCCGCGCGCGCCGCCACCATTACCGCGGCCCCGGCCCCCGTCGCTCGGCGTTGTCCACATCGCGCCAAAGCCGCCGACGCAACGCGTCGTCCATGCCGCACCAAAACCGCCGTCGCCCGCTCCGTGGCCAGTGCAGGCTAACTAGCTCAGCAGCGATGGCTCCTTTGCGGCCGGTCTTACACGACCACGGCGGTAGCTACCCCGTCCCATGTGGCCTGCACGCAATGCCCTCGATCGCGAACGCTATCCGTGCTTTCGCCGGTGTCGTCACCTCTGTACGATTGGCGTTTCGAGAACGCGAGTCCAAGGGTGTCCTATGACCAAACGACCCGACGAGCTGGCAGTGGACAAGATCTCCTTGGCCGCAATCTTCGTGCCCTTCGGCTACAGAAGAACATGAGCCAAACGCAGATAGCTGCTGAGGTGAAAGTGACGTTTCAACAAGTGCAGAAATACGAAAATGGCACCAATCGCATCAGCGGTTCGCGCATGGCTCAGTTCTGCCGATTGCTCAACGTAACACCCAACGACTTCTTCGCGGGCGTTCCCGGGATAAATCACAACGCCAGCGGCGTATCCCTTACGCCTTTCAAACAAGGTGCGAGACGACCCCACTCTCGACGGGCAACTCCCAACGGCTAAGAGGCCTACATGCGATGCCCTCGATCGCAAACGCCGGCATGAGCGTCGTCGCAACACCATCAGGGATCTACACCGTCGGCAGCCCGCCTCAAGATCGCGTGCAACAACCTGCCAATGCGACCGTTCTCGATTTCTCTAACACGCGAGCGCCCTGGCGGATGAGATAGTGACCGCCGGGCCGATGCCTGACCACTTCCTCGAAAATCTCGCGTGCCTTGTCGATGCGGTTGCCGGCGTAGATCATACGCTCGATGTGCAAGCCGTCCTTTGTCCAACGCTCAACCTTAAAGTAGCCGCGGGCATCCGCGACGATTGGATTGCTGGTCTCTTCGGCGGCGAAGTCGTCGGGCATGAGCTGTCTCAGGTCGAATAAGGCGGGCCGCAATGTCGGCCTCTTGACCGGCCCAATCCCAAGCATAGTCTCTGGCCAATGTTGATGGGGATGGAGTCCCCCGACACCCGCCGCAAGGCTGATGACTCCTACTGGGCGCTCTCGCTCGGTAGGAACCCCTCCCCGCGCAAGAGTGCCTGGAAAGAGAGGCACCGCGTTGAAAATCATTCCTTGGGACGTTTGGACGGCCGGTGTGCTGGCGGCTGCAGCCATTCTCGCGATGATTTTTGAACCGCCCGCAGTGTTCATCGCAGGCTATATTTTCTTGAGCGCTTACGTTGTGGTCCAGACGATCAACGAGACGCGGAGGGACAGGTGAGCCGCTCGGCGGAGAAAGGCTGCACTTGGATCGCGCTGATGCGCGACCTAACCAAGCGTGCTTATCAGGTGCAGCAACTCCATAACTAACGCGTTAAGGCCTCCCGTTGCCGAAGCGAGGGCAAGTAAGAACAGAGCTCCCGTGAGCTCGATTTTGACTCTACGCACGGCATGCTTATCGGGGTACTCTTGCATGGTGGCAACACTCCCCTCACCCTGCGGAAAGTGCGCCCCTGGCCCTTAATCAACGGCTAAAACGTCATGAGTTGTCCCGACAAAAAAGAGGCCCCGGCAAGTCTCTTCAGGGAGGGCCAGGGCCAAAGGTGTTAGAAGAACCGGAGCGGGTGCAGCACGCCCGTGTTGCCCCGCCCTCGGAATCCCTCGCTTATCATTCCCGCATGTCGCAGATTGTGGCTGTCCCCGCTATTCGCGCAAAATCGTTGGCGGGGCCGATATGTGGCCAACTGCCCGGCCCCCGGTTTGCGAAGTCAATTATTTCGTCGGCCCCAAATCCTCCGGAGCCGGCTTGACGACCGAGCGCGGCGGACGCTGGAACGGTTGCATGTGCTGTAACTTGATGAGCGCGGGCGCGCTTGCATCGTTGTTACGCTTGGTGACCGGATCGTCCTTTGCCGATGCGGCCGACAGACAAGTGAAGAACAGCGAGAGCATGAGGATATAGCGCATCTTCTCTCTCCCCATTTTGCCTGAAGCAATATGCGCCCAAAAGAGGCGGATTGTTGGTCTCTTCGGAGCCAAAGCTTAGCTCGCACTCAGCGGATAAAAATGACCAGGCGAGCATGACAGCCACAAGCAGCAGACCCACTACAGTATAGCCCAACGCCTCGCTCTTGTTCACGTTCGGCCATCACGTTCCGCGCCCCTTGAGCACCGGCGCGCGACTCGCGCGCCAGGTACGTAATCGAGTGGTGCAAATAGGGCGCGCGAAAGGCGATGGTGTCAGAAGGGCTGGCGAGGCTGTGCCCCAGACAGCACCCGATTGCCCGACACGTTTAGCGGCCCGCTTGAGGACCGCGCGGGGCAAGCGAGCCGGTCCGGCAAGCGGCGGCTAAGTCGATTTTGGTCGATAATCACGAGCGTCTAGGCAGGCATCGTACATCGAGCGGTCGATGCGATACCATTCGGTGCCATCTATGCCGCGATAATTTTTGACCGCCGGACTGTAGGGATAGGCAGACGCTACTTTGATCCAGCGATTTTGTTCTTGCGAAATCGTGCGCACTTCATCGGCCAGCTCAGTCAAATCCTGGTCGCGACAAAACAGCAGGGCAACGTCGAAACTGCGCGCGTGGGCCAGTCTGATCACGTCGAGAGCGAGTCGCAGATCGATGCCCTTTTCATCACCGTCCAGAAAAGTGTGAACGTTTCCGTTTGGTAGTCGCACTTCTTTGTTTCGGTAGCGAAGAGGCCGGGTAAAAATGTGCACTCCCTCGCGGCCCATTTGCGCACACTTTGCCACCCAGAAATGGTTCCAGAAGGGTTTGTCGGCCGCGTCGGGTACGCCCGTATAGAAACGCACCTCTCGACATTCCCAGCCCTTGGCGGCACACACGGCTTTTGCCAAAGCAACCGGATCGTAATTTGGGTACCGGTGCCCAAAGGCAGCCTTCGCACTGTGAAAGAGATTCTGCCCGTCGAAAAAGGAGATCGCGCGGAGGACAGCCGGAGGTTGGGGCATGGCGTAAAATGCCCCAGAAAACAGAACCCCGCCAGAGGCCTTGCGGCGTGTCCGGCGGGGGAAAAATTAATGAGGACAAACTGTACAAAAACTACGTACACCGTCAAGCGGATAGTGACGGATCAACACAGCTACTCTGTCGGTGAGTAAACGCAGATATAAGTGGAACGTTCCGGTTTTCAAGCCCTTTTAGCCCATTGAATTGTCGTGGGTTTCCCCGCCGATTGCACACCCCTATCGGCCCCGGCCTGCGGGCGAGTTCAAGCGCCGACCGTTTCCGGGGGGTGCCTGAGGCACACTCGGCGATGATCGGCCCGGCGCCGGGCCGTTCCCGCGCGACTCGGATTTTCCTAGCCTGCCTGGCTTCGTTCGATCCTGAACGGCAGGCAACGTGTTGAGACGCGGCTCTTATCCTTAACTTGCTGTCGTCGTTTGCCCGCGAGCAAATGCCGCTTAGTTTCATAGACCGCCGATGTTGGAGGGACCTACGGCAGCACGTGGAGCCGTCTGCCGGATCGGCGCGGTTGATCTCGCTAAGCTTGGCGCATCGTCAAGGGCCGAGACTTCAAGTCGCCGATCTTAAAGAACGCTGAATGTCAGACCTTTCGAAATTCGCGTGCGTGACCGGCCTTTGCATCATAGTTGTCTTCGGCCTTCTAGGCATTCGCGGTGAGCGGCTGAAGCGCGCCAGAACGGTGGCGCTCCTCGACCGCGCGGTAGGTCTTCTTTTGGGCATGCCGCTTGTTGGCGTCGGCGTCATCTTTTACACACTGAGCAACAACACAATCGCGCAAGGGCAATGGCCATGGCCTGTTGTCGCCGCGTTGATCGCGCTTGCGGGAAGTCTCCTCGTTCCCCCGTTGCTCGACAACCGGCGCAGGCTACAAGAGATCGATGATCTAAAAGCCAGCCTCTACGTGGAGGTTGTCGAGTTTGTAACGCGATCCCTCCACGACTACCTCACTTACTGGCGTGACTTCAAAGTTCACAATGCCGATTCGCTTACAGCGAGCAGGATTCACGACTTTCGGCCGACGCGTCCGATCATATTTCCTGGTATCGCTGGTCGGCTAGGTCTCCTGGCGGACGCGCGGCACAAGTCGCCAGTCGTGCCCGCCGTGGCGAAGTTCTACGTGAGACACGACGCGGTCTCACAAGCGGTTGAGTCGACACTTTTCATTTGCGAGCAGCGGGAAAAAACCCCCAATCGAGTGTTCGATCAAAAAGCAGATCGGAAGCGCGTCGATTTCATCGCCGAACGATTGCAGAGCTGCTTTTCGCCGGCCGCGGATGCCCTGGAGGGACTTGAAGGGCCAGATTCGCTTGATCTCGATGCCGCTACAGTCCGCGTTTATAAGGCACTCGATGAGCAGCTCAAAAAGAACGGTCTCAAGCTCCGGGAAGCGCTCCGAAAGTATCAAGAGCCGATCGGCGAAAAGTGATTGCCTCCGGGTAGTCGCCGACGCGCGGCGTCACGCCGAGGCTACCTTTGCTTGTCCGCAAGGCTCTTAATAGCCATATCTCTGTGATGTGCGGAAGGGTCATCCAGAGCAGCGGCCACTGCGTTACGGCATTGTCGAGGGCATGGACACGCGCGCCAGCCGAACGCAGCTTTTGGTGATCCGGCTCAATCGCAAGTCCGCCAAGCTTTCCTAATCATACACCGTATCTGTGTAGTGATCGGAATCTACCATGGCCTCGATCACGGTCGGGCCCGAGGCGGCCAGCGCTCGCCTTACTGCGAGCTCAAGTGCGCGGGCGCTACGCACACCTACTGCGAGAGCGCCAAAATAATGTGCTGGCGGCTCGTGGTAGTCCTTGTCCTGAAGCTCGATGCCGTAGGGACGGAATTGCCGGCGAATCTGCTTGACCTTCATGAGTGCGAGCCGTTTGTCGTCGAGGACCACGATGGGCAACGCGAGACCCAACCGTTTCGCGACCGCAACTTCTCCGCAAGTCATCTGGAAACAGCCGTCACCCATCAAGCAGACGACCGGCCGCTTCGGTGCAGCGAGCTTCGCCGCGATGGCACCCGGCAGGCCGAAACCCATAGAAGACCAGCCATTGGTGACGTGGAACGTCTTCGGCGCATGGGCGACCCACTGGCCGGCAATCTGGTGTGTGTGGGCGCCAACATCGGCCGCCAATATGCCATCGCGGGGCAGGGCGCGGCGCACAGCATCAATCGCTGCGTGCGCGGTGAACTCCCTATTGGCTGGCCGGAGCGCTGCCTGGAACGCGCGGCGGTGAGTATCGATCTGCCCCAGCGTCCAGCAATTTTGCTCGCCGGTTTGCTCGGCCAGGCGCGCAAGAGAACTATCCAGATCGCCGATTACCTGATGCGCGAGCTTGACGGAAGGCGCGATGTCGGCCGGCTCGATGTCGATCTGCAGCAGCGGCACATCGCCGATCCAGCATTCGTATTCATCCTCTACAGTATCATAGCCCAGACCGACGATGAGGTCGGCCGAACGCAGGAGCTTTCGCTGCACCTGGCGGCAAGCGCGCTCGATGCAGCCGAGCGAAAGGGGGTGCTCTTCGTCGATCAAGCCCTTGGCCATAGTAGTCGTGGCGAAGGGCAATCCGAAATGTTCCACTACCTGGCGAAGACGCGGAGGATCGCGGAGTCGCATCGCTGACGAGCCGACGACGGCAATGGGCCGTCGCGCGGCGGCGATCAATTGCCCGGCACGTACGATTGCATCGTCTGATGCGGACGGTGGCTTGCTTGGGGCGGAGAGCGCTGGCACCGACTCCTTCGCGAATGATAGCGCGACGTCCTCCGGCAGGTCCAGATGCACCGGACCCTGGGGCTCGCTCACCGCAATCCGTATTGCCTCCGCAAGTGTCGTTCCGATCTCGCCCTTAGGCAGCGACAGCGTTGCCTTGGTGATGGGTCCAAATAGTGCATGAAGATTGATCACACTTTGGAGACGCCGGTTACGTTGGTCGGTATTGAGATTGCAGGTGATGGCGATCACCGGCGAACGATCGAGAAATGCGCCGCCGACACCTGTGGTGAGGTTGGTGGCACCAGGCCCGAGCGTTGAGATGCAGAGTCCGGGTGCGCCGGTCATTCGACCGGTCACATCGGCCGCAAAGCCCGCTGAGCCTTCGTGGGCCGTGAGGACGAACGTAATACCGCCTTTGCGCATGGCCTCTATCAGTGGGAGCACAGTGCCGCTCGGTATACCAAAGCCGCGCTCGATACCGGCTCTCCTCAAGATGGCGACGATTAGGTCGGCATTATTCATACGAGGCTGTTCGAGTTGGGGCGGCAAAATCATGAAAACGAAAGCGCAACAAGAAGCGGAACTCCCGCTGGTGATCGTGCGCGCCGGAAGCGGCCCGACCTCGTTGTTAATTATGGGCCTTTGACCCGATAGTTGTCCTCCAGGAATTTCCTCACTCGTTCGGCTAGCTGCGAGTAATTTCCGTGTTCGTACGTCAGGCATTCCCAGCTACGTAGGTCGGACGGTAAGTTGATAGCGAGGCTCGCCTCAGAGATCAGCAGCACGTCCTTCTCTAGACCCATAGCCAAGCCCAGTTCGTAGTATACGTTCAAGTTGTTCTCATCGACTTTGGCAACGATCAACCGGCTTCGTCGAATAGCGGAATCGATCTTTTCAAGGATATGTCGTGATTCAACGCGATCGTCTCCCCGAGTTGCGCGTAATCCACAAGACTCGATGCCCAGCTTCAGACCATATTTCCAAGCGTTGTCATTTTCGTCATTTTTCGTAAAGCGCATGGCCACAAACACCTCTGAGGGGTCGAACAGGATTGGGCGTCCGAGCGCTTCCGAGCGAACAAGAGAGACGATCTTTATTACGCTATCAATTGCAGCCTCGGCCGTACCAAGCGCGCGCAATTGTCCAACGCATTGGTGACATAGGTTGCCGGCGACCATCCCAAGTTTGATGTTCTCCTTCTCGACAGACATGTCGTGTAGGCAACCTACAGGGGGCTCGTGCATCATATTCATTGCGATTTCTTCGCTCATTTCCGCCGAGAAGTGGATAAGCGACTGAGCCACTTGGTACATCAAGTAAGCCCTCAGCGATGGCGGAGCGTACAGCGCCTCCCAATCGCTAAGGGTGATCACTGACGAGTTTCTGTACTCGTGTGAGAACCAGTTGTCCGTAAACCGATCCTCGATAATCATAATGATTGGTATATTTGGGTACTTCGTCTCTAGTCGTGTTGCGATTTCTTCTGGAACTACCGCGCTCTCGTTTCGATCGAGCGTACCATCTGGTACCACCTCCAAACGATAGTAGCGTTGGCAGCCGTTCACCAACGAAGCAACACTTTCCACGCGTCGAACGTGCTGAGATGAAGGACTTACAAGCAATAGGACGTTCATAGTGCCTCCGATCACCGCGCCGATATCGCCGCCATTCACCATGCGAGAAATGCATCGCGAGCCAGCTCTTGCCTGCGTGTCCCGGCCAATCTGGCGCCGTTCCCGATCGCCATTAATCCCTATATGCGGTTGCTGACCAACTCGACCTAACGGTAGGCGACGATGATGCGTGTAAACCGTCTCCACGTGTCATCGAGGCCGCGCGGTTCCTCTTGTCGCCAAGGGGATCGCGTCGGCCCGTTTCATCATTGCGGCCAGCCGTGCTTGGTCGCCGCGGGCGGCTTGTCGGTCACCTCACTATGCTGCCGAGGAGCGTTCCAGCCCTCCAAAAGCGTGAGGAGCAGGATCGACAAAAAGAACCAAACGAGGCCGCGCATCAGTGGGTGGCTACCTTTACGGAAGCCCGCTCCATCAGGCTGTGAAGCGCTTTTCTGCCCTCGGTCATATCGGCGTACCACGTCGGATAGGCCAGGTTGATGGCTGCCGCGCCACAAATGAGGCCGCTCGTATCACCCAAATACAACCAGTCTAAGGATTGACCGTGGTCGGCGATCCAATTGCCTATGTACCTAAATTCCTTGCTGCCTGTGTTCTTAAAATCGAAACGGCGCACGGCTTCAAGAAAACGGGCAGCCCGTTTTTTGTCGAATCTCTTGTGCCAATCTCCTATGACGTAACGCTCACTCAGCACGTTGACGATCATCTGTGCTCGGGCAAGTACCGCTCTTCGGCTTGTCGCTGATTTTGCTCTAGTGGTCTTCAAGCGCAAAAAAGCTGGATACGGCGGAGCGAAAGGCAGTGTTTTCTGTCTGGTCATGATGTTCTCCTGTGCTGCCCCCATGCTGCCCCGGACTGGGCCGAAGAACGCAACGCGGACGCTCACATTCGTTTGATCAAATCCGAGAGGAGCGCGGACGCCTGGCGCAGCGTCGTAGCATACGCTTCGATCTTGTCGACGGCTTCATGATGGGTTCCTTATGCTTGCGGAAGGCGAAGAAGATCGTTGACGATAGACTCCGCGAGCCGTTCGTCCGTCGTTTCTGCACCCCACGATAGTGGCAGATCACCGCCGCGGCACCAATGGAGCGCAACTGCCTTGACGCGCAGGCCTTCGAGGGTAGTAGCGGGCAATGCTTCGATCTCGCCTACAATCGCCCCTGTCGCGTCAACGAAGGCCTCAAATTCCTGGTCGCCCTCGTCCTCCTCGCTGCACGTGCTCTGCGCGGCGTGCTCAGCGGCCCATGCAAGATCGAGTCGGCGGCCAAGCTCAAGCAGCGCGGCATCTGGATGTACGGTGCCCGTCATGACAAGCGCTCCGCTCGACGCTTGCGGGATGTAGTAGAAATGTTGGCAGCCTGAGCCATGGGTTACTCCTTGGCTTGGGTTAGGGCTGGGCGGGCGCTGGTACCGCCCGTTCAGCCTGCTATAAAGGTATTCCCTTTACTAACTAAGTCAAGGTCTGAGCAATGGGCCGTCCACCCCTTCCTAAGCACCTCAGTCGAACAAAGCCATTTTCGATGAAGGTATCCGACGAATTTTTGCGAACGATCGACGGCTGGCGCATGAGGCAAAGCGATGAACCGACTAGAGCTGAAGCAATCCACCGGCTGGTCGAGCTTGGGTTGTCTGCCCGGAAGCCGAGATCAACGACGAGGCGGAAGATCATTTCCGGG
>JASHVC010000781.1 GCA_030039655.1 Xanthobacteraceae bacterium
GGATATCGGGATCGGTTGTTCGGCCATGAGCGGCCGGTCGGTGCGGCCATCCGCGTTGGTGGTTGTGCGTGACAGCAGGCGCGACTCGCCGGACGCGCCGATCTCGAAAAATTCGATAGCGACGCCGGCGGCAGGATGGCCGTGATAGGTGTCGAGCACATGGGTCGACACACGGCCGTGCACCTTCAGGCGATCGGGGCCGCGGACGTGTTGATCGAGCCGAAGCGCGGCGATGCGCGAGATTTCGCCCAGCGTCGCTTGTTGTTCCCGGTCCGCACTGTTGTGCAGTCTTCGTTCGAACTCGCGCAGGATCGAATCCTTCGCATGGCGACGGACGCAGATGATGAAAGGAACGCCGAATTTCTCCCGATAGGCCGTGTTGAGTCGGTGGAAGCGTTCGAATTCCTCGTTGTTGAGCCGATCGAGTCCGGCGCTGGTCTGCTCGGCCTGGGAGTCGGGCGTCAGCGTATCCAGCCGCACCGCTTTGTTGGCGAGGTCCGGGTGGCCGGCGATGAGCGCGTGCTGCCGCTCGGCGCTCGCCTGCTTTACTGCCTGCCGCATGGCGTCGGCCAACGCCGCGAGCGTGGGGAATGGCCGCTTACGCGCGGCGGTCTCCGCCACCCAGGGGGCGTGTTCGTAGATGTTGCTCAGGGCGCTGATGAAGCCGGGCCCATCAGCGGCGTTCAGTTCATCCAGTGAAATTGCGGTCATTGCGGTTTGCAGTCAGACGCGCAGCGGCGCGGTGGCGGCGAGAGCGCTGTGCTCGCGTTGCCAATGGCGCGCGATATCGAGGCGGGTGGCGACCCAGACACGGTCCTTGCGGCCGATGTAGTCGATAAACCGCGCCAGCCCCGCCGCACGTCCGGGCCGTCCGGCGAGGCGGCAGTGCAAGCCGACCGACATCATCTTGGGCGCGCTTTCGCCTTCGGCGTAGAGGGTGTCAAAGGCGTCGCGCAGATAGGCGAAGAAATCGTCGCTGCCGGCAAAGCCCTGCGGATTGATGAAGCGCATGTCGTTGGCGTCAAGCGTGTAGGGAACAATCACGTGCGGCCCTTTCGGTCCCTTCACCCAATAGGGCAAGTCGTCCGCGTATGAATCAGAGGAATACTCAAAGCCGCCGTCTTCGAGCACAAGCGCCAGCGACTGTTCGGAGCTGCGCCCAGTGTACCAGCCAAGCGGACGTTCGCCGGTAGCTTCTTTATGGACGCGGATAGCGTCGCGCATATGCGTGCGCTCTTCTACTTCCGGTACATTGCGATAGTCGATCCACTTCAGGCCGTGGCTGGCGATCTCCCAATTGGCCTCGCGCATGGCGGCGACGATCTGGGGACTGCGCGCTATCGCCGTCGCAACGGCGAACACGGTCACCGGCAGCTTGTTCTGCGTGAATAGACGCCACAGGCGCCAGAACCCGGCGCGGGAGCCGTACTCGTACATGGACTCCACGTTCATGTGCCGCTGCCCGGGCCATGGCTGCGCGCCCAGCACGTCTGAGAGAAAAGCCTCCGAGGCCTTGTCGCCGTGCAGGATGGAATTTTCGCCGCCCTCCTCATAATTGACGACGAATTGCACTGCTACCCGCGCGCGGCCCGGCCAGCGCGGATCGGGCGGATCGCGGCCATAACCGAAGAGATCGCGGGGGTAATCTTGCGGGGGCTGCGGGGGCTTCATCGCCTCGGCGTTCTCATCATAAACAGCGTCGGCACGAGCACCGGGCCTTTGCTACAACGCCACAAAATTAGCATGACAGAGATACGCGGACCTGTTCAAGTGCGCTCCGCCCGCGGCGAATCTTTAAGATGTTGAGCAATTCTCCTCAAGGCCAAGACGGAAGTTCGATCGCTGCCGACAGCAGCGCGCTCGGCGCGCGCATTCTGACCATGGCCGATCGGTTGGCCCAGTTTTCGGAAAGCCCGGATGGGCTGACTTGTACTTTCATGACGCCGGCGCACCGCGCCACCGCTGCCGAAATACGCAAGCTGATGAGCGCGGCCGGCGCGCCCGCGCATATCGATGTGGTCGGCAACGTCGTTGGCCGCTATGCCAGCGCGCGTCCCGGTGCCAGCGCGCTGATCGTCGGGTCGCACTACGATACCGTGCGCAATGCTGGGAAATACGATGGTCGCCTCGGGATTCTCACGGGCATCGTCGCCGTCGAAGAATTGCACCGGCGCAAGGTCACCTTGCCGTTTCATTTGGACATCGTCGGGTTTTCCGAAGAAGAGGGTGTGCGTTTCTCAGCGCCGTATCTCGGAAGCGCCGCCATGGCGGGCCGGTTCGATGCCTGCATGCTCAACCGGCGCGATTTAAGCGGGCAAAGTCTCGCGGAGGTGTTGCGCGAGTCCGGTGGCACCGCTGAGAGCATCGCCGCGGTGGCGCGGTGCGACAAACTCGTCGGCTACGTTGAAGTTCATATCGAGCAGGGTCCGGTGCTGCTGCATGAAAACCACCCGGTCGGGCTGGTGACCGCCGTAGCGGGCTTTGCGCGCCGCCGCCTGACCGTGCGCGGCGTTGCCGGCCACGCCGGCGCGGTGCCGATGTCGTTGCGCCACGACGCTGCTGCCGCGGCCGCGGAGATTATCAGTATGGTCGAGCAGCGCTGCTCTCAGGCACCCGGTCTAAGGGGCACCGTGGGTCAATTGCAGGTCCCGGCGGGCGCCATCAACGTGATCCCGGCCATGTGCGAGCTGTCGCTCGACATAAGGTCGGACAATGCCGGCGAACTGGAAAAGGCGCTTGCCGACATCGCCGCCCGGATCGAGGCTATTGCGGCGCGCCGCGGCGTGTCGGTCGAAATCGAAAAGGTGGCGGAATTGCCACCGGTTCTCTGCACGCCGCGGCTGCGGGACGCATTGGGGCGCGCGGTCGCGCGTCAGGGGCTCGCTGTCCGCAACCTGGTGAGTGGGCCGGGGCACGACGCGGTGATGTTCGACGGTGTGACCGACGTCGGCATGTTGTTCGTGCGTTGCGGCAATGGCGGCATCAGTCATTC
>JASHVC010000782.1 GCA_030039655.1 Xanthobacteraceae bacterium
GCGACGCGCGCCCGGGTCGAAACGGTGGTGCCTTCGGGAAAGGCGTCGGGCGCGAAGAACCCGTGCGCCACGATTTCGCTGTTTGGCTGCGGCGGCGCGGTCTGGCGAAAGGACCGCACCACGTAGAGAGCCACGTGATCGCGCCACGCCGTGCGCCGATTCCAATAGATCCCATAAAGCTCAGCCGGCCCGAGCAGTTCGATATTGCCCTCCTCGCGCAATTCGCGCGCCAGCGCCGTGGCGAGCGATTCACCGTGCTCGACGCCGCCGCCAGGCAAATGCCATCCGGCCACGTAGCTGTGCTTAATGAGAAAGACGCGCCCTTGGGCATCGAACACTAGACCGCGCACACCGACTGTCAGCCCGCGCGAAAAGCGCCAGCGAAAATGCAGGACCCGGCGGATGGCCGGTTCGAAGAAACGACGGATTGCGTCAACGTCCATACCCAGGCCCTACTGGACACTGTTTAGAAGCGTTCTAATATAATGGCCTTCCACTTAAGGGGCGAACCTGTGAAGCGTTTTGCCGATTTGAGCGAGCAGGAAGTCCTGGCGCTAGCGATTTCCAACGAGGATGAGGACAACCGCATCTACCGCTCCTTTGCCGATGCGCTGCGCGCTTCCTACCCCGACACGGCGCAAATGTACGACAAGATGGCCGAAGAGGAGATCGGCCATCGCGACATGCTGCTCGATCTTCACCGCAAAAAATTTGGCGAGTTTCTACCGCTGATCCGCCGGCAAGACGTCAAGGGCTTCGTCAGGCGCCATCCGATCTGGCTCAACCGGCCGCTTGCGATCGACAAGGTGCGCGAGTTCGCCGAGGAGATGGAGTACGAGACCGCGCGCTTCTACCGGCGCGCCGCGCACACGGCCCATGACGATGCCACGCGCGATCTCCTGCGCCAGCTCGCCGCCGCCGAGGACAGGCACGAACAGCGGGCCCATGAGCTTGGAAGCGAAATTACCTCAACCGAGCGGGCGGCCGAGGACGAGACCGCTAAGCGCATGTTTGTTCTGCAATACGTGCAGCCCGGGCTCGCCGGCCTCATGGATGGCTCGGTATCGACGCTGGCGCCGCTGTTCGCGGCGGCCTTCGCCACACATAACACCTGGTCGACATTTCTGGTCGGGCTGGCGGCGGCGATCGGCGCCGGTATTTCCATGGCGTTCGCCGAAGCGCTGTCCGACGACGGTTCGCTCACCGGCCGCGGCGCGCCCTTGGTGCGCGGCCTTGTGTGTGGCGGAATGACGACCGTCGGCGGCCTCGGTCATGCTCTGCCTTATCTGATCCCTCAGTTTTACACGGCAACGGTTATTGCCTTTGTGGTTGTTGCGATCGAACTGGCGGCCATTTCCTGGATTCGCACCCGCTATATGGACACGCCGTTCCTGCAAGCGGCCTTCCAGGTCGTGGTCGGCGGCGTTCTGGTCTTCGCGGCCGGCATTCTGATCGGCAGCTCATGACTGGTTGTTACCGGCCTGATTCGCGCATCATGCTGCCGCGATGTTTGTGCTCGCCCAATTGACCGACCTGCACATGGCGGCGCGGCCGTGGGCCTCGGAGCTGGCGAGCAAGCGGGTGCTCGGCTTCATCAACTGGCAACGCAAGCGCAAATTCATCCATCGCCCAGAGGTGCTCGATGCCATCACCGGCGATGTGAAAGCGCAGGCGACCGACCACATCGCGGTGACGGGCGATCTCACCAATCTCGCGCTTCCCGCCGAATACAGGCGCGCGCGCGCCTGGCTAGACGCGCTGGGCACTCCACGCAACGTTACGGTCATCCCTGGCAACCACGACATATATGTGCGGTCTGCCGAACGATTGCCGACCGTCTTCTGGGGCGAATATATGCGCGGCGACGACGGGCGTGACGGCTTTCCGCTCGTGCGCCGGCGCGCCAATGTGGCGCTGATTGCGCTCTCGTCCGGCGTGCCAACCGGGCCATTCATGGCGACGGGCCAGCTCGGCGAGCGGCAGCTTTCGCGGTTCGCGCAGGTGCTCGACGAGACTCGCGGGCTGTTTCGCCTCGTGCTCGTTCATCATCCGCCGATCAGTCCGCCGCAGCGCTATATGCGGCGGCTTATCGACGCGGAGGATTTGCGCCGCGTACTGGCGGAGCACGGCGCCGAGCTTCTGATCCACGGCCATGATCACGAACGCGCAGTCATCCAGCTCGACGGTCCGCGCGGAACAAAAATTCCCGCGGTCGGCGCGCCGTCAGCCTCCGCGCTAGCCGCGCACGGACATGAGAACGCCGGTGGCTACAACATCTACCACATCGACGGCGATGCGGCGGCGTGGCATTGCGAGATGATCGCGCGGGAGCGTCAGCCGGACGGCACGGTTCGGGAAATCGGGCGCCAGACGCTGGTCTAGTGACTTAAGTTCGCGATCAGCACGGCGAGCAGGAAAAGCGCAAAGAGGCCGAGAAAGAAGCCGAACACGAAGGCGCCGACCGCGCGCCAGCGCCGCCGACGCCGTTCGCGCTCGGCGACCGTGCGCGCCACGCGGTTGATGAAATCGGGATCCTCGTCGAGCGCGCGTTGCCGTTCGACGATGCGCCGCGCCACGTAGGTGGTGACCGCCTCGACGATATCCTCGACCTCGTGCGATTCCGCCAGCACCTGGCGGCCAATGCGCGTGTCGTGCAGAAAGCGGTAAGCGCGCTTGTCGCGGCCCATGGCCACGTGCGCCACGGCATCGATCCAAAGCCGCGGCGTCTCGCCCCGCGTCAGCCCGCGGTCAAACAAATCGACGTCCGGCGGAATTTCGGCAAAGATCGGATCGAGGGCATCGTTGAGGATCTGCAGGCGGGCCCACTCGGCATCGCGCAAATCCACGACCACGCTGGTGCGTTCGGCTGCCTCGATCCGCGCCTGATTGACGGCCTCCTTCAGCGGCGAGAGCGATTCATCCTCGCGTCGCGTGTCGGACTTACGCCTGCGGCCCCACATTTACCCGTACCTTCCCTCGTGGGGACGATACACCAAACCGCGGGGGAGCAAAAAGCTCCTTGGGCAGTCTGTTGACGCTAATTCGGACGCTAACTTGTTAGTTTCCGAAGCGCTGTATTCGGACAACCGTTAGACGCAGCGGCCGCCGTCAACCTCCACGATATTACCGGTGAGGAATTCGGCCTCAGACGAGGCGAGATACAACGCGGCGTTGGCGATGTCCTGTACGTGCGCCAGGCGGCCGAGCGGAACGCTGGCGACGAACTTCTCGCGCTGGCCGGGCAGCGGACCGAGGAAGCTCGGCAGCAACGGCGTTTCGGTTGCGACCGGCGCGATGGCGCAGACACGGATACGGTCGCCGGCAAGTTCGGCGGCGAGTCCTTTGGTCAGCGTGTGCACGGCGCCCTTGGTGGCGGCGTAAGCCGTCGTGCCCGGCCGCGGCCGAATGCCGGCCGTCGAGCCGATATTGATGATCACGCCGCCGCCCTGCTTGCGGAACACCGGCACGACGGCCTGACAGCCGAGAAACACGCCCTTGGCGTTCACCGCGAAGGTGCGGTCGTATTCGTCTTCGGTGATCTCCAGCATCGGCTTGTTGACGTGGGTCGTGCCGGCGTTGTTGACCAAAACATCGAGCGCGCCGAAAGCCGCCAGCGTGTCGGCGACCGCAGCCTCGAAATCGGCCTTGCACGCCACGTCGCACCGCAACGCGATGGCGTTGTTGCCGATCGCGAGGGCCGCGGATTTTGCTGCGTCGAAATTGATGTCGGCCAGCGCCACACGGGCGCCCTCGCGCGCGAAGGTCTCGGCGATGCATTTGCCCATGCCCGATCCGGCGCCGGTCACGAGCGCGGTCTTGTTTTCCAAGCGCATGTTTTGAACTCCAATGCGACCGTAGGGTGGGTAAAATCGTCTGCTCTGTCGTAGCCGCGTGGGCATCGCGCGTCCACGATTTTGCCCACGCGGACAAACGATACCTGCGCGATGCCCACCCTACTTCGGCACCACGCCATACGCTTTCGCCCAGCCGAGCCCTTCTTCCGTGCGCGTACGCGGGCGGTATTCGCAGCCGATCCATCCGCCATAGCCGAGCCGGTCGAGCGCTGCGAAGATTTCAGGATAATTGACCTCGCCCTCGTCCGGTTCGCGGCGCGACGGCACCGCGGCGATCTGCACGTGGCCAACCAGCGGAAAATAGGTCTCCAGGCGCTTGATCAGGTCGCCGCCGACGATCTGCACGTGATAAAAATCAAACTGAATGCGCACGTTCGGTGCGCCCACCTTTTTCACGATGTCGGCGGCGTGCTCGACCCGGCTGAGAAAATAATTTGCGCGGTCGCGCGGATTGATCGGCTCGATCAGCACCGTAATGTTTTGTTTCGCCGCCTCCTCGGCTGCCCGCGCCAGGTTTTTCACGAAAACGGTTTCGCCAGCCGGCCGCTGCTCTACCGGCACCACACCGGTCATGCAATGGATCGCGGTGCCGCCGATCGCCGTCACGTACTCGAGGGCGCGCTTGAACGCGGCGTCGAACTCGCGTTCGCGGCCCGGCAGCGCCGCGAGCCCGAATTCAGGGCCGATCGGCGTGTTGACACCGAGCTGCACCAATCCGTGGCGCTCAAGCTCAGCCTTCACGGCGGACGGCGCAATGTCGTAGGGAAATTGCAGCTCGACCGCCTTGAACCCTGCCGCCGCCGCTGCGCCAAAGCGCTCGATCAGCGGGCGCTCGGTGAACAGATAGCCGAGATTGGCGGCGAAGCGGGGCATGGCGTTTCCTCGTTATCCCGCGAACCGTAGCGCGGCGTACGCGGAGCGCAAGCGGCAGGACGCTCGCTGCTCGTTCTCCGCGTGCGCGGAGGCGGAAAATAGATTCTCGTTCTCGCGGCGCGATCGCGTCCGAGTTATGACCAAGCCAGTCCGAGAAAGCCCGCTTCAGAACCCCGACCTTCGTCAGATGAATCCGGTGGTGGTGACCGGCATCATCACGAT
>JASHVC010000783.1 GCA_030039655.1 Xanthobacteraceae bacterium
TTCGGCGCAGCCCAGACGCTTGCCCGCCGCCGCGCGCAGCAGGCCTAAGAATTTCTGCGTGGCGTCGAGCACCGCCGAGCCGCCCATCACCACCGAGCGCGAGTGATAGGCGCCGTAGCCGTCGCTCACGAGCCCTGTAGAGCCATGATAGACGTGGCGGATGCGCTCGATCGGCACTTCAAGTGCGTCGGCGGCGATCTGCGCGTAGATCGTCTCGACACCCTGCCCGACCGAGGCCGTTCCCATGAAGACCGTTATGGTGCCGTCGTCGTTGATCTCCAGCCGCGCGCTTTCCTTCGGGCCGGCAGCGCCGCCCTCGATGAAGCACGCCACCCCGATGCCGTGATACTTGCCGTCGATCAGCTTGCCGCCGAGCTTCGAAACCTCGGCGTAGTTGAACTCCTTCAGGCAGCGATCGAGCGTCGCCGCGTAGTCGCCCGAGTCGGTCTGGTCATGGGCATCGGTGGGCTGCGCGGTGGCGAGCGTGTAGGGATGCTCGGTCTTGCCGATCAAGTTGCGGCGGCGCAACTCGATGCGGTCGACGCCGAGATCGGCGGCGACCATGTCGAGCAGCCGCTCCATGTAGAAGCTGCCCTCGAACCGGCCCGGCCCGCGGTAAGTGCCGACCGGCGTCTTGTTGGTCATCCAGAGGTGTGAATCGACCTTATGGTGAGGAACACGATAGGGCCCAGTCAGGAATTGCGGCGCGTTGCGCGCGCCGACCGCACCGTTCGTTCGCATGTAGGCGCCCATGTCGGTATGGATGTCACCACGTAGCGCGATGATCGTGCCGTCGCGTTCGCAGGCGATCTCGAGATCGGCAGCGGTCTCGCGAGCGTGGTTCATCGCCATCAGATTCTCGCGGCGATCCTCGATCCACTTCACCGGGCGGTTGACGTGCATCGCGGCAAACGGGATGAGGAAATCTTCCGGATAGAACTCGCCGCGCGCGCCATAGCCGCCGCCCACGTCGTTCTCGATCATGTCGATGTCGGATTCCGGCAGCCTGATCTGCTTCGCCAGGATGCGGCGGTTGAAGAACGGCACCTTGGCGGCGCCCGACACCGTGAGCTTGTTGTTGGCTTCGTCCCATTCGGCCATCACGCCGCGCGGCTCCATGGTGAGGCCATAGTGGCGGCCGGTGCGCAGGCTTTCGCGGCGCGTGTAGGGCGCATCCTTAAACGCCGCGTCGGCGTCACCCTTCCGCGCCTCGAACGTGAGCGACTTGTTGGTGCCGGTGGCGTCGAACAGTACGCTCTCATTTTTTGCTGCCGCTTGCCACGTGGCCACCGCGGGCAACTCTTCGATCTCAACTGCTATTCGCTCCAGCGCGTCCTCCCCAATGGCGACGCTGGACGCCAGCACTATGGCCATCGGCTCGCCGACATAGCGCACCTTCTGGTGCGCAATGACCGGCTGCTCGTAGGGTTGGAATTCGGGCAGCGGCTGTAATCGCATCGGCACGATCGGCACGCCGGAAGGATAATCCTTCGACGTCATGTCCTTGGCGGTGATGACGGTATGGACGCCCACGATCTTCAGCGCGTCGGAAACATCGATGGAACGCAACCGGCCGTGCGCCACGGAACTGCGCAGGATCACCGCATAGAGCAGGCCGGGCACCTGGAGATCGTCGACGTAGGTGCCGCGACCCCGCAGAAAGCGAAGGTCCTCGCGGCGCTCGATCGACGCCCCGATGAAAGTATTTTTCATCGGTTGTGTCACAACACGCCTCGCGTTGGGCCTGTCATGAAGCAGTTTTCTTGTAGGCCGAGCGGGCGTCGAGGACGGCCTCAACAATGGAAATGTAGCCGGTGCAGCGGCAGATATTGCCCGACAGCACTTCACGCACCCGGTCGGCATCGCAGTCAGGCTCCGCACTCAACAGCGCGTGCGCCGTCGTGATCATGCCGGGGGTGCAAAAGCCGCATTGCAGCGCGTGGTGTTTGCGGAACGATGCCTGCAGCGGCGTCAAACCTTCGTCGAGGGACAGGCCTTCGACAGTAACAACTTTTGCGCCCTCGGCCTGCACCGCGAGCATCAGACAAGAGCGCACCGCGGCGCCTTCGACCAGTACCGTGCAAGCGCCGCAGACGCCATGCTCACAGCCCACATGCGTGCCGGTGAGGCGCAGATGATGGCGCAAGCAATCAGCAAGCGTCAGCCGCGGCTCGACTTCAACCTCGACCGGCTTGCCATTGACTGTAAATCTCACCGGCATGGTTTTCGCGTTTCAGAATCCTACGCCGCTGCGGCTTTGAGCGCGCGTTCAACCATGACGCCGATGAGCGCTTTGCGGTAAGCGCCGCTGGCATGAATGTCGTCCGCGGGATCGACCGCGGCGGACGCTGCTGCCTCAGCTTTGGCGATCACGGCGTCATCGATCTTCTGGCCGTTGATCACCGCTTCCACGCTGGGCAGCCGCAGCGGATAGTCGGCGACGCCGATAGCGCCCACGTGCGCGTTACGCGCCTTGCCATTGTCTTCGTCGTAGAACACGGCAGCGGCCGCCATGGCGAAGTCGCCGCGGCGTCGCGAGAATTCCTGAAAACCGTACCGGCGTTCTTTCGGCCACAGCGGCAAGCGGATCTCAGTGATGATCTCATCGGCCGCAAGCGTGGTCATCAATGGCCCGCGAAAGAAATCACCCGCCGCGATAGTGCGCGCGCCTGCTTTGCCCATGACCGCGATCTGTGCCTCGCACGTCACCACGATGCCGGGCATTTCAGCCGCGGGATCGGCGTGCGCGATGCTTCCGCCGACAGTGCCGCGGTTGCGGATTTGATAGTGTGCCACGTGCTCGACCGCAGCCACCAACAACGGATTCGCGGTCTTCAGCCGCTCATCTTCCAGAATGTCACGCCAGCGCACCATGGCGCCGAGCGTGACGCCGTCTTGTGTAATCCTGATCTGCCGCAACTCTGCGACCTTGCGCAAATCGACAAGCAGCGAAGGCGAGGCGACGCGAAACGCCATCATGGGAACGAGACTCTGGCCGCCGGCAAGCGGTTTCGCCTCGCCGTCGTGCGCGGCAAGCAACGCAACCGCTTCGGAAATGCTGGTCGGGCAGGCGTATTCGAAGGGCGGCAGCTTCATTGCGGCACGTTAACGCGCCGCCGCGTCCTGTATCAACTGCCACACACGCGGGGGCGATAGCGGCAATTCGCGCGGCTGCACGCCGAACGAGCCCAAAGCTGCCGCCACCGCGTTGGCGACTGCGCCGCCGACCGGAATAATTCCGCCCTCTCCCGCACCCTTGGCGCCGAGCGGATTCAATGGCGACGGCTTTTCTTCCAGAGCGACCGCGCGGATCTGGGGAAAGTCGCTCGCGGTCGGCATGAGGTAGTCGGCGAACGAGCCGGTCAGCAGCTGTCCGTTCTCGTCATAGATAAAGTGCTCGAGAAAGGTGCCGCCCAATCCCTGCACGACAGCGCCGACACACTGCCCGTGCAGCGTCAGCGGGTTTACGATACGGCCGACATCTTCCACCGCCACATAGTCGATCACCGCCACGTGCCCGGTCTTGGGATCGACCGCCACGTAGGCGGCATGCGCCCCATAAGAATATGTGCGCTTGTCGCTGGCGAATGTGCCGTCAGCCGAAAGGCTGGCAAATTCCTGCAGTTCAATCGCGACGCCGCCGCCGCCGGGACCAATAGCTTTGCCGCGATCAATCACGATCTCGTTTGGCTGGCAGCCTAAGCGCGCCGCAGCGGCCTCGCGGATGAGCGTGCGCAGCTTGCCGGCTGCATCCATGATCGCGCTGCCACCCATCACGATGGAGCGCGAGGAAAACGAGCCGTAACCTTGCGCGACGTAGTCGGTTGAGCCATGCAGCACCCGGTTGATGCGCTCCATGGGCATTTCCAGCGCGTCGGCGGCGATCTGCGCAAACACGGTCTCGACGCCCTGCCCGACCGATGACGAGCCGACGTAAAGCGAAATCGATCCGTCGGCTTCGATGACAAGCCGCACATTTTCCCGCGGCCCAGTGCCGCCGCCTTCCAGGTAACAGCCGACCGCGATGCCGTGATAGCGGCCGTCCACCATCTTGCCGTTGAGCTTTGCGCGTTCGGCCCATTTGAATTCATCGAGGCAGCGCGCAAGTGTTTTCTGATAATCGCCGCTGTCGCATTCGGTCTCGATGTCGAGCACCAGCACGGTCGGCAGGCTGTAGGGCATCTCCTGTTCGCGGATCAGGTTGCGCCGGCGGAATTCGACGCGATCGATACCAAGATCGGCCGCCACCATATCGAACAGCCGCTCGCGGCAGAAATCGGACTCGAAGCGACCGGGGCCGCGATACGTCCCGACCGGCGTTTTGTTGGTCACCACCAGGGTCACATCGACGCGCACGTGCGGGATGCGATAGGGCCCGGACATGACCTGTGAAATATTGCGCGCCGCGGTGGCGCCGTTGGTGCGGACGTAAGCGCCAATATCCGTGAAGGCATGGCAGCGCAGCGCCAGGACCGTGCCGTCGTGCTTACAGG
>JASHVC010000784.1 GCA_030039655.1 Xanthobacteraceae bacterium
TTGCTCGAACGCCGATCTGCGTCGACTTTATGACTTCGATCCAAAGCAGAAGGATCGAACCCGCAATAATGATATCTTCCCAGGTCAGCTTCCAGATTTGCCCGGAGGTCATAGCCACCGAGTAGGCTTCCGTGGTCCAGATCGTATCCGGCGCCGACAGGATGAATGCGACGATGTTGTAGATCGCGAAGGGAATAATCAGCAGGGGAAAGCCAAGAATGTACATGGCAAGACCCTCATCCAACACGGCACGCGCTCACAATAGCGCAAGCCCCCGGACAGCATAATCGTCCGGCCGCCTGCACTCCAGCCGATACCTGAGGGCGGGGGATAACGCGTTTAGGCTTCCGACTTCTTGGTCAGCACCTGGCGGCCACGATACATGCCGGTTTTCAGGTCGATGTGGTGCGGGCGGCGCAATTCGCCCGAGTCCTTGTCCTCGACGTAAGTCGGCGCCTTGAGCGCATCGGCCGACCGGCGCATGCCCCGCCTTGACGGGGACGTTTTTCTCTTTGGCACGGCCATGACGGCGCACTCCTGTAGCGTAAGCCTGATGGGGTTGGCGGGCTTATAAAAGAACGCTGCCGGAAACGCTAGGGGGTGCGTAGGCAGCCGTCGCGGGTGGAATAGGTGGCGGCGCGTTGCTCATAGAGTCCGGCGAGCCGCATCACGACGGCGCCCGGACGGCGGGCGCTGCGCGCTGATGGGTTCGGCAGGATCGCGGTCAGTTCTGCAGCCTGGATCGGGTTGAGGTCGCGGGCCGAGATGCCGAAGGCGTACCGGGAGCCTGCCTCGACGCCGAACTCGCCATTTGGGCCCCACTCGGCAATGTTCAGGTAGATTTCCATGATGCGCCGTTTCGGCAGGATGGCGTTGAGCCACAGCGCCAGCGGAATCTCCAACACCTTGCGCACGATGCTGTGGCTCGACCACAGGAACAGGTTCTTCGCCACCTGCTGGCTGATGGTCGAGGCGCCGCGAGAGTCCCCGACGTCGTCATCGGATTGTCGCAGCACCTCACGGATGGCGGCCAGATCGATGCCGCGGTTGCGGCAGAAGGTACCATCCTCAGCCATGATCACCGTGATGGGCAACACGGGAGCGATCCGCCGCAGCGGTACGAACGTGTGCTGCACGCGGGCGCCCATGGCCCAGCGCCAGAGCATCGGCGTCGAGACCGGATCGATCACTCGGTAAAACGGTGCGATGACATAGGGGGCTATCAGGAGGCCTGCGATGGCGATAGCACAGCCTGTGATCACCCGGCGAAAACCGCGTGAGCGCCACACTGCCTGCAGCCGCGCGCGCTGCGGCAGCCTTCGTCCGGGCGGGCGGTCGCGCTGTACTGAAAACACCATGACGGACGCATCCTAATACGTCGGCGCGACAAAGTATGCGTGCAGGCGGTGCCAGCGGGCCCGCACCGCTGGCATCAACTTCGCGCCGCTGGTAGACCTTATCCAAGACCAGAGAGGAGCAAAAACGTGGCCAAGGATGCGGTCGTTTCCGACGAACTGGCGCAGAAATTCCGCACCGAGAAGGATTCGGCGTACCTGCGTTTTGTGCGCAACGACGGGCTCGACATTATCAGCGCCCACTACGTGCCCAATCTTCGCACCGTTGAGCTGAAGCCGTGGCCTCGCCGCGCCGCCGCCGGCGTCTACATCAATCACGAGGCCTCACGCTTCTCCAACGATTGCTACGTGTGCGAGATTGCACCCGGCCAAAAGCTCGAGCCGGCCCATCATCTCTACGAGGAGATGCTGCTAATCCTTTCCGGCCGCGGCTCCACGACGGTCTGGAATAACTCCGGCGCCCGTATCACCTTCGAATGGAAGGCCGGCTCCATCTTCGCGATCCCGCTGAACTGCTGGTACCAACATTTCAACGGTTCGGGCCGCGAACCGGCGCGCTTCGTTGCGGTCACCAACGCGCCTACGGTGATCAACCGCTACGACGATCTCAATTTCATTTTCAATTGTCGGTATGACTTCAAGAATCGCTTCTCCGGCGAGCCGGATTATTTTTCCTCCAAGGGCGAGCAGGACGGCTTTCTGCTGCGCACCAATTTCGTTCCCGATGCGGTCAGCCTGCCGCTGATCACCGCCAAGGAGCGTGGCGCTGGTGGTGGCCATATTCGTTTCAACATGGCGCGCGGCACCATCGCGAGCCACATCTCGCAGTTTCCGGTCGGCACCTACAAGAAGGCGCACGCTCATGGGCCCGGCGCCCACGTGATCATTCTCACGGGCGAGGGCTATTCGCTGATGTGGCCGGAGGGCGAGGAGCCGCAACGCTTCGACTGGCAGGTCGGCACGTTGGTGGTCCCGCCCAACATGTGGTTCCACCAGCACTTCAATTCCGGGCCGACGCCGGCGCGCTATCTCGCGTTCAAGCACTGGTCCCCGCGTAATGCCCAGGGCGTGCCGATCTCGTGGATCAGCCGCCGGCTCGGCGGCACGCAGATCGATTACGCCGACGAGCACCCCAAAGTGCGGCAGCTATTCGCCGACGCGCTCGGCCGCCACAGCCTCAGCTCACGGATGGATACTGTTTACGCCGCCGAGGCCGCGCAGCTGCCAACACGGGCGGCGTAGCTATGCGGCTTCCGCCCGCGGCAGCGCAGGCCTGCCGCGGATGATGTCCGAAGCTTTGTCGGCCATCATGATGACGCAGGCGTTGATATGCGCTCCGACTAGATCAGGCATGGCGGAAGCGTCGCACACGCGCAGACCTTCGATGCCGTGGACTTTAAGATCGGAATCGAGCACGCCGTCCTGACCTATTGCGCAGGTACTTGCGGGATGATGGGCAGTGATGACGACCTTCTTGAGCCACGCGTCGAT